>JBGVTM010000069.1 GCA_041862535.1 Candidatus Neomarinimicrobiota bacterium
CCCTGACTCCGCACAAATTGCACCGGTTAGTCGGTCGTGAGCCGGCGGTAGGCAGAGATGTATCACCGGGCAAACTGCGTTTTGGTGCGGGGTGCATAACTGACAGTGATTCTAACGGGGCCAGGCCAGGGGGAAGCTGTCCATTCTGGAGGCTGGGGCGACGTGGCCATCTGCGAACGCGCAGTTGCCTTTGCCGGCGATGCGATTGCCGCTGGGGGCGTTATGGAAACCCGCAATGACATCGGTGAACGTGCCTATACCATCAGGGCCGGGTTTGACCTTCCATGGACTGCCCATTTTCTCCACCCAATTTGGGGCCTCGCTCGTCGGCCAAATGGGGAACAAGGCGGTGTCGTTGAGGCCCTGCGTATTGAAACCGGGTTCGACAAAAGGGCCCTCGTCGGCATATACAAATGTGTTGGCCGGGTCCCTGATGTCCATCAGCTTATGGACAAGCGGCTTGCAGGGGCTGTTCTTCGGGCCAAGATACGCATTCTGGGTGTAGTTCATCCAAGGGTTGTAGTTTGTGACACCGGTAGCTATGTCGTTGTCGAAGTCGCTATGGTTATAACCGGATTTGGCAAGACGTCGGAAGGTCGGGCAGATAAGCGACCGCACATCAGCCAAGTAGCTAAAGAAGGTGCTCCCATATTCCGGGTGGTATTTCAGATTCACATCTTCATTGCACCAGCGGCGATGGGTGCTGACATCCCCCGGCAAGAGACTGTTTGTGTAGAAGTAACAGCTCCGCGGTTCCGCGAATCCATCGTCATGCTCCTGGGCGTACATTTGAACTGCCAGCGTGAAACCTTTGAGGTTTCCCTGACAGGCCGCAGATTGGGCCTGTTCCTTTGCCTTTCGCAGCGCCGGCATTAATATAGCCATAAGAACGGCAATTACAGCAATAACAACAAGAAGTTCTATAAGGGTGAATGCTCGCGGCTTGCTCATGGCTTTTTTCTCCGAAGGATAGCCAAGCCCACTATATGGTTTATTACCACATTCTATATTACCTTGATACGCGATTCAAGTGGAAAATCCAGCACTCTGTCTATAAATAAATGATGGGAGTCATTCTGAGCGCAGCGAAGAATCTCTCGTTCGAAAGCCAGATGCTTCGTCTTTGGCTCAGCATGACAATCCCTGAAATAGCCTGCGACAGAACACTATCCTTAATCTTGACTGCGTGCTCCACTGCAAGGTGTCCTGTGGAGAAAGTCTCTGCGGAAATGCCTTAAACAGTCTTCCTTGGTCCTCTGAAAGAGGTAAATTTTTCCTCTAACTGTCTTGGATTGCCCGCATTTCAAAGGACCCACTCGTACGGATAGATGCGCGCATTTCCGCGGGTTATGACCTTGGGCGCTGAGAAAATCCGCCCAAGCTATGCCGGCGACCCACTTGCCGTCCACAGACTCGCGTACCATCAGGCCTGTCACGGCGTCTCTATCTGAGGTCGGCCATTTCTTCGAAAAAGTCTTGAACATTCCCTTCTTGTCACTGGATCTTTGAATGATGGCGTCCCGAAATGAATTTCTGAAGTGAATCTCTCTATCCTTCAGTAACTCAAGTCCGTTTCTTCCGACAAAATACGTTCTCTTGTGCTCCTCATCGTAGAACCGAGGATTCACAGGGACTCCGGATCTTGCGTAGTCGGGGCTGAGGCAAGGAATGATTGCCGCTGTCTCAGGCCAGTCGTGATTTGATACGTTCGTTACGGTGAGGTTCAAGACGACTCCGTCATTCCGGGCTTCGGCCGTCATCTGCATAGGTTCTGATTTCATCACGGCCTTTTTACCGTCTGCACCCACAACCCAAGGCCATTTGTCCGTTCCGGCTGTGTGCTCTCCAGGTCTTACTGCGTCGAACAGGTTCCACTCGTAGAATCGCAGGTAGATGAACGCCTGCCGGTCGGCAAGAGATTGGACCGTGATTCCCTTGCTCCATTTGGCCAGTCTTATCATTGCTTTACCCGTCGAATCTTCACCGTCGTCAGAAAAGTGTGCCTTATTACTTCCTTTATCTGCAGAGGGGTGGACTGCATTGGGGTATTTGCTTTGCTCGTTGGCAAATGACTTTTCTGGGACCCCCAAACGCATTCTTTCGCGTTTGGGGAACCCCTCGACAATAGCGCCGGTTAGACAAAGGAGCAGCATTGCGAGCTTAGCAACAAGATTTTCTTTGGATTCGGTTCGCATATCGCGTATTTCTCGTATTGTACCATAGTATGAAAGCCGGACGAAGAAAATCGGGGACTTCTGACCGGTCTTTTGCAATTGGCTGCTAATTGATAGTGAAGGTGTTGTCACTCATATCGAATAGGGCCTCATCGGCCGAGCTTTTCACTTTAATGGAATAATCACTGCCCGGCTCAAGGTCCAAACCAACCTCCCATTGGTATGCTCCAGTGCTGGGAGTTGTCCCAATGGTCTGCAGCAACGAGTCACCCTTGTAGAGTTCAATCACAACATCCTCACTCAGATTGTCATACCACAGGATGAAAACCTCCAGGCCGCGCTGCCACTGTTCGCCGCCGTTCGGGACGGTTACCCGGACCATAGGCGGTACGGTCTCGAACGAGCTTGCAGACCAGTCGCTCCTACCGCCTTCGTTCGTCGTGCACACGCGCCAGCAATAGGATGTTCCGGGCTCTATATTCTCAAGGGTATAGCGGGCCTCAGTCAGGCCGGGCTCGTCAACCAGCAGGATGTTAAACTCACAATCGGTCGCCAATTGAAGCTGATAGGACCTGGCAAATCCCCTGGGTGTCCACTCAAGAGAAACGGGCAGTTCCGGATTAACAGAGCCCTGGTCTTGCGGCTGTAGCAGAATCGGAGGCAACGGCACCTCTTGCAGATCAGGATAGCAAAAGATGAATTCGCCGAATCGGGTCATGGTGGTTCTTAACTGTCCGGTAACAGGATTGTATGAAGTAGGCAGGGGGATGAACAAACCGTGACCCGTAAATTCCCGATGGTATATGGTTAATATGTTTGGGTCAGTAAAGCTAAA
>JBGVTM010000070.1 GCA_041862535.1 Candidatus Neomarinimicrobiota bacterium
GGCACCGCCGAAACCATCCACACCGCCAACCGCGGCGAAAATATCCTGATCATCTTCATTAACAACGGCATCTACGGCATGACCGGCGGCCAGATGGCCCCGACCACCATCATCGGGGCCACAACCACCACTACTCCCGGAGGCCGCAATATCGCCCAGCACGGCAATCCCCTGAAAATCGCCGACCTGATAGCGATACTTCCCGGCACCGCCTACGCCACCCGCCAGAGCGTCCACAAGCCCGGCAACGTGCGCAAGCTCAAGAAAGCCCTCATCAAGAGCTTCCAACTCCAAAAACAGAAACAAGGATTATGCTTTGTCGAGGTAGTGAGCAACTGCCCGTCAGGCTGGAAAATGACCCCCATAGAAGCCAACCGCTGGTTGGAAGAACACATGCTGCCCGAATACCCCCTGGGTGACCTGAAGACGCCGCCTGAAGAGGTGAGCTCGTGAAAGAGGAAGCCCTGATTGCCGGCTTCGGAGGCCAGGGAGTGCTGACTCTGGGGATGGTATTGGCCTATGCCGGCATGGTGGAGGGCAAAGAGGTCTCCTGGATGCCCAGCTACGGCCCCGAAATGCGCGGCGGCACCGCCAATTGCATCACCATCATCTCCGATGAACCCATCAGTTCCCCTATTATTACTCAGTACGACTCCGCAGTCATCCTCAATCAGCCCTCCATGGATAAATTCGAATCGAAGGTCAAGCCCGGCGGCCTGCTGCTCTACGAAAGCAACAGCATCCTGAATCCCCCCACCCGCAATGACATCACCTGCCAGGCCATACCGGCGGCTTCGGAGGCGGCCAAGCTGCAACACGACCGCGCCCTCAACATGATCATGCTCGGTGCCTTCCTGGCACACCGCCCGATTGTCGGCCTGAAAGCCGTCAAAGAAGGCCTCCTGCACGTCCTCCCCGAAAGATACCATCATCTCCTGCCCATTAATGAACAGGCCATCCAACGCGGCATGCAGCTGGCCACCGCCACCGCCCAGGCCACTGTCTAGCGCGGTTATCCCCCCACTCCCTTTAATCCATTGAAGCCCCGCTGCTCCTTGCGATACATTTAACCATCATGCTGGGCCCTTTTAATACCCGTTTGCGCGCCGAAGTGGAGCGCAAGGAGTCCCAACTGTGCCTGGGGCTGGACCTGGATCCGGCCCGGCCAAGCCAGCTCCATAACACCACCCTAGACTCGCTCAAAGAAGCCTCTTTGGTCATAGTTGAAGAGACCTGGGACCAGGTGTGGGGCTATAAACTCAACTTTGCCTTTTTCGAACGGTTCGGCTCGGCCGGTTATGCCTGGCTGGAGGAGCTGGCCGCCGCCATCCATCATAGGGCGCTGGTTATCGGGGATGCCAAGCGCAGTGATATCGGTAACTCGGCCCGCAATTATGCCCGGGCCATTTTTCAACACCTGGAGCTGGACGCCGCCACGGTGAATCCCTACATGGGACAGGATGCTCTGGAACCGTTCATCGCCGATCCCGGACGCGGCGCCTTCGTCCTCTGCCTTACCTCCAATCCCGGGGCCGAGGACTTCCAGCGCCACGGCAACGAGCAACCACTGTACCTCGAGGTAGCCGCCTGGGCCCAGGCCCTCAACGACGCCGGAAACCTGGGCCTGGTGGTCGGCGCCACCCACCCTGACGACCTGACACGGGTACGCCAAGCCGCACCCGATCTGCCGTTCCTGATACCGGGCATCGGCGCCCAAGGTGGTGACCTGGAACCGGCCGTGGCCTGCGGTACACCGGCCGCACCCAGCATCATTAACGTATCGCGGGGAATCCTGTATGCCGGCCAGGGTTCCCTGGAGGATATCCTGGCGGCGGTGAATGACTATAATCGGCAAATTAATGCGCTGGTTCAATCCTATGGACTTTGACCTGCTCGACCTCCTGCAGAAGAGCGGCGCCCTGCTGGAAGGCCACTTCCTGCTCACCTCCGGCTTGCACAGCGACCGCTACATCGAGAAGTTCCGCCTGCTGGAGCGGCCCGACAGCCTGGACGCCGCCGCCGAGGCTATGGCCGCCGACATCCGTCCCGATGACGTAGATGTGGTCCTGGGAGCGGCGGTGGGCGGTATCCTGCTCGCGGGTGCTGTGGCCCGGGTGCTGGGACGACGCATCCCGGAGGGATCCATTCGGACCATGTTCACCGAGCGAGTGGACGGCGTCATGACCCTCCGCCGGGGCTTCGCCCTCGAACCCGATGACCGGGTGGTCGTGGTGGAGGACATCGTCACCACCGGCGGCTCGGTACTCGAGCTCCTGGAGGTGGTGCGGCGGTCGGGGGCCCGCGTCCACCGCGTGGTATGCCTGGTGGACCGCAGCCGTGAGGGTGTCGATTTCGGAGCGCCGGCGAAAGTCCTGCTGCGTCTGCCTATTGCAACCTGGGAGCCCGGGGACTGCCCTTTATGCAAACAGGGCATCCCCTTCATAAAACCGGGCCGGTCGGGTAAGAAGTAAGGCCGGAACACCATCCCTTCGGAGCGAATTCTTATTCACCCTCACTATATTGGCAATAGACAATAAAGCGGCGAACATATTAATTTTATTTTAATAAAAACCCGGATCTGGAATCAAAATGAAGGTTGCACCTAGCTTTACCCTCAGGAGTTATTTCGTGAAAACACACTCGGGCAAGCTTTTCATTGCGACCGGGCTGCTGCTGGCCCTGCTCTGGTCATGCGGAGCCGGTCCGGATGAGGAAGTGCTCAAGACCTACCCCGACGGCGCGAAACAGGAAGTGGTGCATTATGAGGGGAAGGGCGGCGACCGGCAAATGGTAGCCAAAATCGGTTACTACCGCACCGGGGCTGTTTCCTTCGAAGAGCGCTATCGCGATGGCCAGGTCGTCGCCTACCGGTCCTGGTGGCCGAACGGCCAGCTGCGCATCGTCCGCCAGTACGAAAATGATGCCCCGGTAAGTGAGGTGAACTATGATATCGACGGCGTTCGCCATCTGACCAGCGCTGAAATTGAAGTCATCCGCCGCGAACTGGCCGACTACCCCGGTGAACCGGCCACACCTCAAGATACCGTGCTCATGGAAACTTCCGCCGGCGTGATCAAACTGCGCCTGCACACCGATGTGGCTCCCGGCCACTGCAACAACTTCAAGCGCCTGGCCAACTTCGGCTATTACGACAGCACCACCTTTCACCGGGTGGTCCCCGGCTTTGTGATCCAGGGGGGCGACCTCCTGTCCAGGGATGCCGTACGGGCTAATGATGGCACGGGCGGACCCGGCTACACTATTCCCGCCGAATTCAACCCCCGCCCACATGTGAAAGGTAGTCTGGCTATGGCCCGCTCCCAGGATCCCCATAGCGCCGGCAGCCAGTTCTACATCGCCCTCCGAAAGCTGCCCCAGCTGGACAACCGCTATACCGTCTTCGGCGAAGTGATCGAAGGACTGAACGTGGTGGATTCCATCGCCGCCGCTGCCACTGATTCCAAAGAGAACCCGGTGCGGCCCCAGCGCATCCTGCGGGTCCGGGTGAGTAACTCCGAAATACCCTAATTCCGGGCACCGGCCCGACACACCACGCAGCCATCCAGATGTGAGCCGTTATCCGGTGATGACCACCGACAGCAGAGGATCATGATACCCGCG
>JBGVTM010000071.1 GCA_041862535.1 Candidatus Neomarinimicrobiota bacterium
GCCAGGCGCAGGGCAAAATTGCCGCCCAATGAAAATCCAATTACGAAGACTGGCCCTTTCCCGGCCCGCGCCGCCACTTGCCCCACCGCCTCGGCCACCTCCCCCAGCAACGCCCCATGGAACAGACCCTCGTTCAAATGATGGGTATGACCGTGATCGCGGTAATTGAGCCGATAGACGCTGTACCCTGCCTTGAATAGCGTGCGTCCCGTACACACCATATAGGTGGAGTCCGCGCTGCCCTCCCAGCCCGGCAGCAGAATTGCGATACCCTGCTGCAGGTGCTTATCGATAGGTGACCAATACCCTTGCAGGCGGACGCCAGCGGACGTGACCAGGATTTCTTCACGGCTGGCCGCCAGCATGGGGTTCCTGCCCCAGCGCCTGATGCGCGACCGGCACAGGCTGGTCTGAACAACCGGGCTGCGCATCCATATCGGGGCGCGGTAGACAAAACGGTCATCCACCGGCATGGGAAGACCTCCCCAGGAGCGGGACCATGATGAAAGTCACCAGCAGGCCGGGCAACATCGGCTGTAATCCAAGCGGATAGGTCTCCCCAGCGCCCCCCAACATGCGCATAATACCGGGAGTGAGCAGCCAGACGCCCGCGGTCAGCACACCGGCGAGACCGACCTTCAGCGCCGCCCCATCCGACAAGGTTATCCGGGGATAAAATGTCAGCAGAATGGGCAGCAGCAACCCCGGCACCAGCACCATACCCAACGTATACCACAGCTCGACCACCGATGGCAGGCTCAGGGCCAGAATATATCCCACGACGCAGCTGGCCACGATTCCCCACCTGATGCGCTGGCGTTCCGCAGCCGGATTCTCGCCGCCCCGGGGCGCGAAATCACGGCCTAGAGTGGTGGCACTGATGAATACAAAGGAATCAACCGTGCTCATGATGACCGCCAGCAGGGCCGCGAAGAACAGTCCCCGCAGGCCTGCCGGCAGAACCGTGGCACCGAGCAGGGGATAGGCGGCCACCGGACTAGCCAACTGTCCCTCCAGGTGGGGCAGCTGGCCAATGGCGTAAAGTCCGGTGGAGGTCGTCAGCAGGTCAAAGACAAACCAGAAACCGACGCTGATGAGAATACCCCTGGCGGCGGTTTTCCCGGTACGTGCCGCCGCGCAGCGCTGGTAAAACCCCGGATCCACGAAAGTCCAGCTGGCAATGAGAAACCAGACCAGGATCACCTGCCAGCTCAGATGCTCGGCACCCCGCCAATTGCGGTATCCCGAAGGCAGCCCCCGCCACATATCCAACAGCGGCTCGCTCCCAACCAGAAAACCCAGCAAGACCGCGAATCCCACAAACATCAGGGCGAACTGGAACACGTCGGTACGCACCACGGCCTTAAAACCGCCGCGCCATAAATAAATGGTGCTGAATACCGTCCCCAGAAACACGCTCACCCACAACTCAAACCCCAATAGAAAATTGAGCATGACCCCGAGCATGAGCAGATAGGGAGCCGGCGTGGTGAGCAGGAACACCAGGGCGGCGCTGAACCGGGCGCTGTGAGGACCGTAGGCCCGCCGGAACCGATCCGGGATGGTCAGCGCTTCACCACCCCGAATCCGGGCGGCCAGAAAAAGGGCATAGAATATCGCAAAAATATAATAGGGCACGCCGAAGACCACCAGATTCACCACACCATGCAGGTAGGTGAATTCCCCTATGCCCAGGATACCACCATACCACGTGGAAACCAGGGTGGCCACGAAGGGCACCAGCGTCAGGCGGCGCCCTCCCAGCAGATAACTCTCCACCTGGGCCGCCGGTGATAATCGCGATCGAAGACCCAGATATAAAAGGCTGCCCACATACAGCACTATAATGCCTAGATCAAGGGGCTGGAGCTGGACGTTCCCCCAGGCGGATGCCATCGGCTATGCCCCCTCAGCCTTCGGGAGGATAGCTTTGAAAAACCAGCACGGCACCGCCGGAGACTTCAACAGTGAAGACGGTGCCCCGGCTGCGATTGGATGTCCCCTTATGGATCGGAATTAAAGCAGCGTCCTTTAGCTGGTATACTAATCCCGAGGTAGTGATGCGGACGGCGGTAGATTCAGGGAACAGGGACACGTTTTGTCCCGGAAAGGAATCGAAAGTGTGGGCCAGCCGCACCGGCGTGAACTGTCCTGCATCGGTAAGCACAGTCACTTCCAGGCCGAAGTCGTTCCAGAGCATGACTAGATTGCCGAAGCTGTGATCATCCCGCTGGCCGATGGCGCCAATAATGGTGACCTCCCTTGCTCCCGCCTTTGCCGCCCACTTGAGGGCCTTCTCCAGGTCATTCGACTGTTGGGAGGGCAACTCGACCAACCGATCGCGGAAGGCGAACCGGGCATCAGCGCTGATTGAATCCAGGTCACCCACCACCACGTCCGGCTCCGGGAAGCGCCCCAGCAGATGGTTCGCTGCCCCATCACAGCAGATGAGCGTACCCGCCCGGCGCAACGCTTCAAGCGGACGGTGATGGGTGGGAAAATCACCGTCAGCCAGGATGACTACCGGCGGTTCCAGGGGCATGCGGGTTCACTCCCAGGCGGCCTGTAGCCAGCCCGTATAGAGCTTCTCCTGCTGCTCCGTCGGCGGTTCGACCCTCACAATGGACACCATATCGTAAGGGGGCAGCTCGGGCCTGATGGTAAAAGTGCGTAATAGGCCGTCGCGGTTGACCACCAGAGTAGCCTCCATACCCGGACTGCGAGTGGTCAGAATCCGCTCGGCTGTAGCACCCAGAAGGCGATAGTTATCAACGGCTATGAGTTCATCATTCACACTCAGACCGGCACGGGTCGCCGGAGTGTCCCGATCAATCCCGGTGATGAATAGCCGACCGTTTTCATTGCGGGTCCTGAATCCATAATAGGCCCGGGCAGAGTCTTCAGGGCTGCTATAGCCCCGCACCAGCATCAATCCGAACGGCTCCAGGATCGGCTGCCAATCCATTTCCGCTGTGGTGGTCACATACTGGAATACATCGTCCAGCGGGCGACCCGCCACCGAGTCACATACCGACCGGAAGTCCGCATGGCTGTAGCCCCCGTCTGATACCAGACTGTCCTGCCACAAAGTCCGGAAAACATCGTCCAATCCACGCTCACCCTCAGTGGCGGCCCTGATGGTCAGGTCCAGGGCCAGGCCCACCAGCCCGCCTTTGGTATAATACGACACCGTCGTGTTAGAGCTGTTCTCATCGGGCCGGTAAAACTTGATCCAGGTATCGAAAGAGGCTTCCTGGAGGGTCTGCTCAAGCCGGCCGGGTATCGACCCCAGCCTTTGAATATCAGCAGCCAGCATATCCATGAAGTCATCGGCGGTTATCAGGTCGGCGCGCCTCAACAGGAGCCGGTCATAGTAGCACGTGAATCCTTCTGCAACCCATAGCAGTGTGGTATAATTCTCCTGGCTGTAATCAAAGGGCCCCAGAGAATGCGGCCGGATGCGCTTGATGTTGTAGACGTGAAACATCTCGTGCGCCACGTCCTGCAGTAAACGGCGATAGTCCTCTTCCGAGGTGAATGCCCAGCGGGAAGCAATCAGGTGAGCGCAGTTACCGTGTTCGAGGCCACCTCCATCCTCCTCCCGCAGTTGCAGGAAAATCGTATAGTCCTGATAGGGAACGGAACCGAACATGGCGTGCAGTTCCTGGATGAGCTTGCCGGTATCCGTCAGGAGTCGCTCGGCGTCATAGTTCCCCTCGCCGTCAATGGCATAGCGATGGGGTACTCCACCGACAGCGAAATCCAGCACGGTGTGGTTGCCGATCATAATCGGGGAGTCAACCAGCATATCGTAGTTGGCGGCCCTGAATACCGGACTTTTACCCCCAACCCACGGCAAGGCGGATGTGACCTGCTTCCAGTTGCGTGGTTTATTGATCACCACCAGGCTCTCTCGCGATTCCATGCCATCGGGATAGATAAACACACTGGCGCCGTTGAGCATGGCTCCACTATCATCCACATAACTGGTCCGTGGGCTGGGCTCGAAAGCATATACTCGATATCGAAGGTATATGCGCTGATTGCCGTTCAACTCGACTCGCCACGTGTTTTTATTCACCTTGACCACCGGCAACTCCCTGAAGGGGCTCCGGGCCGTGAATTCGATAACATGGCGGGAAAACTCCCGTATCAGGTAGCTGCCCGGGGTCCATACGGCCATCTTGAAATCCTGGTGCTCTTTACCCCGGAGGCCGTCGACCTCCATCTCTACTGTAACGTAGTGCTCGGCGCAGTCCTCAAAACTCACCGTATACGTAATCCGGCCAGAAACCGACGCCGTTATCAACAGCAGCACCAGGATAACGTGCCCTGAATGCCGGGGCCACCTCTCCTGAGACGGACCTTCACCTGCGAACAGATGCGCTTTCATAGCAGACACTGGCTCCAATTCAATGGTAGATCGACAGCTGGAAAAATACTTCGATTGGCCGGTCAAATCCACCCCCAAAGTCCCGGCCCGCGTTCGGCGCGGTATCTGAAGAACGTGACGAGTCGGATTTGTCGTACCACTCGGCCCCCTCAGGCGGGAGGAACCTGATAATCCCTGACGACCTGGCCGTCAGTGAGCCGCCTGATCTGAACGCCCTCCCGGATGACAAATCGCGGCTGGTGACGCTCGAGCTCCCGCTCATAGCACTCATTATCTTGAAACCAGGCCAGAAGCGCGTCAGCCAGCGGCTGCACCATCTCCGCAGGACGCCAATGGAAAACCTGACCCGCGTCACCTTCCAGCAGGTCACCCCAGTGTTCCGCCCACGCCAGCTCCGCCCGGCCGAACCTGCGCGCCAGGCGCTTCAAAGCCAGCAGCTCGGCCTGAACCACGGGCGACAGGGCCAGATAGCTCTTCAAAAAAAATAACGCCGAATGCAAACTCGACGGCACCGTGACAATTCCACTCAGGTGTAGATTCCTGGCCATTCTGGCGATGAGACTTAAGACCATGCTTCCCAGAGCAAGGCCGGGATACTCCTGCTGGGGCAGGGCCGGGTG
>JBGVTM010000072.1 GCA_041862535.1 Candidatus Neomarinimicrobiota bacterium
GATCGGATTAGGGATTATGCCAGCTCGAGCCGCAGACCTTCCTGATATCCCTGAAGTTATAGTTGGCGTGTTTCCTTGCTCGCCTCAAGGCAGCCCGGCACTTTCTGGTTGACGGTGGCCTCCGCACTCTTATCCCATACCTACTCCGCCGCCGTCCTCGGTGTAGACGCCTACATCGTCAAGGTTGAGTGCCACCTGGACAACGTGGTGCCGCCCAGTTTTACCACCGTGGGCCTGCCGGAGGGGGCCGTCCGGGAGAGCAAGGAGCGGGTCATGGCGGCGCTGAAGAATTCCGGCTTCAGAATCCCCCAGAAGCGCACCACCGTTAACCTGGCGCCGGCGGACATTCGCAAGGAAGGAAGCGCCTTCGACCTCCCCATCGCCCTGGGTATCCTCTGCGCGCTGGGTTATGTCCCCCAGGCTGCCCTGGAGCGGACCATTCTGGTTGGCGAACTGGGCCTGGATGGTGCCTTAAGGATTGTCAAGGGAGTATTGCCCATTACCCTGGCGGCTCGCAAGGAGGGATACAAAACCATCCTGGTACCGACGGCGAACGGGACCGAGGCGGCCCTGGTGGAAAATATCCAGGTGGGGGCGCTAGAGAATCTCCAGGAGGTGATCGCCCTTCTCAATGGCGAGGCCGAGCTGGAGCCGGTCAGGGTGGAGGGCATATCGCTGTTGCAGCAGGCTCGGGCTGCTCATATTGACTTCAGCGACGTGAAGGGGCAGGAACACGCCAAACGGGCGGTGGAAGTGGCGGCGGCTGGGAGCCACAACGCCATTATGATCGGCCCTCCCGGCAGTGGTAAGACGATGGTAGCCCAGCGCATACCGACCATCCTGCCCATGTTGTCCCTCGAAGAGGCTTTGGAGACGACCAAGATTCATTCAGTGGCAGGCACGCTGCCTCCCGGTGTCGGTATTATCGGCCAGCGCCCCTTCCGCTCGCCGCATCACACCATCTCCGACGCCGGACTGGTAGGGGGTGGCACGATACCGAGGCCGGGTGAGGTGAGCCTGGCCCATCACGGCGTGCTGTTCCTGGACGAGCTGCCTGAGTTCCGCAAGAATGTGCTGGAGGTGCTCCGTCAGCCGCTGGAGGCGGGGTATGTGACCATTTCCCGGGCCAAAGTGTCAGTAACCTACCCGGCCAGCATCATGCTGGTAGCGGCCATGAACCCCTGTCCCTGCGGCTATGCCACCGATCCGCGCAACGAGTGCAGCTGCACGCCGCCGGCCATCCAGCGCTACATGAGCCGCATCTCGGGGCCGTTGCTGGACCGTATCGATATCCACATCGAGGTGCCGGCAGTGAAGATTGAGGAACTGGCGGCCAAGAGCAGCGGCGAGCGGTCGGAGTTAATCCGGGACCGGGTGGAGGCGGCCCGGGAGCGGCAGCGGCAGCGCTTCCGGGAGGAACCCCATATGTATGCCAACGCCCACATGGAGAGCAAAGCCCTCAAGCGCTACTGTCCCATTCCCGCCGATGGGGAAGAGCTGCTGACGACCGCTATCAACCGCCTGGGGTTGTCGGCACGGGCCTACGACCGCATCATCAAGGTGAGCCGCACCATCGCCGACATCGCCGGCAGTGATGGGATCCAGACGCCGCACCTGGCCGAAGCTATCCAGTACCGGTCACTGGATAGGCAGCTGTGGCTGGGATGAGGAGACCATGACCAGAGAAGACCTGAAACGCGCCGCTGCCGAGGCGGCCCTGGGTTATATCGGACCCGGCATGATCCTAGGCGTAGGAACGGGCTCGACCACGAGTCACTTCATTAATGCCCTCACCGGGGTCAAGGACCGAATCCAGGGCGCCGTGGCCAGCTCGATTGCCACCGCTGAACGGCTTAAGGCTCTCGGCATCCCGGTGTATGATCTGAACGATGTGGACGAGGTAGCGCTCTATATCGACGGCGCCGACGAGGCCACTAGCCGACTGGAGCTGATCAAAGGTGGTGGTGGGGCGCTCACGAGGGAGAAGATCGTGGTAGCGGCCAGCCGGCAGTTCGTCTGTATTGTGGACGAGAGTAAACTGGTGGAAGCGCTAGGAGCATTCCCGCTGCCCATAG
>JBGVTM010000073.1 GCA_041862535.1 Candidatus Neomarinimicrobiota bacterium
CTACCGCTGAGAAGACGCTCACTGCCTTCTACGAGCGTATTCACCCCGGCGGCGTTCTGTGGCAACCCGTCGCGGCTCGGCTGCCCCAGGTGCAGAGCGATCGGGGGTATTGGCAGCTGTTCATCGACTGGATTGCCGGCTGCTTCCTGGTCTTTTTTGCCCTGTTCGGATTTGGGAAGCTCATCCTTGGCCAGCACCTGATGGGATTGCTTTACCTGGCGATCGCCGGTCTGGCCGCCGCTGTGATCTACTGGCACTTATCCCGCATAGGTTGGGAAAGGGTGGGGGATTAGGAAATCCCTACTCAGGAGCGGCATGGCTAGCAACGGCATTGGGGGAGCGTAGTATAATCGTTAGTGCTAGGCCGGTGATTGGCCTGCCGGTGTCCCCGCCGGAGGGCGGGAGCCCATTTTACAGCCTGAACCCCGAATACACCGATGCAGTGTGGCGGGCGGTGGGCGATCCGCTGGCGTTTCCCCTGGTGCCGGACCCAGTCTATGCAGACCGGATAGTGTCCTTTATCCAGGGCCTGGTGCTTACGGGCAGTGCGTACGATCTGGATCCGACGCGGTACGGCCAGGTGCCTCACGAGAAGCTCAAGTCCCCTGACTGCGCTCGGGACGAGTTTGACCGTCTGGTACTGGAGCGGGCTTTTGAACAGGCCCTGCCGGTGCTGGGCTTGATCGGCTTCCCTTCTGAGAATCTCCCCATGGCCCTCATGCGGCCGCTTTCCGGCAGCGGCTCCCTGGGTTTGCTGACCGACATGGTGAACGAATATGGGGTAGATGCCCTCTTCACGAGGATTGGCCACCATGTACGGCTCAACGGAGACCACCTTCTACGTCCTCGCAGTGTATTTCGGTTCGGTGGGCATCCGGCGGACTCGCCATGCGGGCTGTCCTTCGCGGGACGGGGCATCAAGGCCTGGATCGGCTCACTTCTGTAGGATCATTTTACGTGTAACCGGGCGGCCCTTGTCCACCTTGAGGGTTACAAAGTAAAAGCCCGACGCGAGCGGCCGGCCGGCTGCATCTACCGGAATGAAGTCATAGGCATATTTTTCAGCCGGCAGATAATGGGAGACGAGGGTGCGGACCAGTGCGCCTCTGAGGTTATACACCGATAACTGCACATCACCATCTGTAAGTAGTTCGTAAGGGATGGTGGTGGCTGTCTGGAAGGGATTGGGGAAGTTCTGATACAGGACATAGCGGGGTTTTTCCGGTGGGCCAATGGCGGGTGTAACCTGGAAGAATTCCATGAATCGTTGCATGAGTTCATCACGCACCCCAGCGGGATAGATGGTTTCGAAGCCCACGGCCAGATAGACCAGGTGGCCAGTCCGGCTGCCGGTGCCGAAAGTCCCTTCGTAGGCGATCGCCGCACCCCCGGCCGCTGCGACGTCGATGCCCTGGTAGGCGGCAATCAGGCTCGCACCGCCAGTAGGGCGGATGCCGTCCGGCCAGTCCACATCATAGGTCCCTTGCTGGCCGTTGTCGAAGTGAAATGGCCCCAGGCCAGCCAGGATGGAACCGGCTACCGGGATAATTGTATAGCCGCCGCCGGTGGCGTCATCGGCCACATAGGTTGCCTTGAAGTAGTCCTGGTAGAATTGGCGATCGGATGTTGTGCCCTGGGCAACCAGATCGTAGCCGATCTCCGATCCCGAGACCAGCAGGTTTCCACCGCTGGTGAGATAGGCGGCGATCAGCGACTGTTCCTGGGGAGTGAAACTGGAGTTGGTGGCGGCCTCCTCGCCGCAAATCCAGATGACAGCCTCGTAGCTGCTCAGATTCACCAGGCCCGATTCCGCGGCCTCGTTGCTGCAGGCATCAAAGGCCAGCTCCAGCCGCTTCACGTGGGGGCCATACCGGCGAAGGAAGTCGAAGGTATTGTGAGTGCCGGTGGTGCGGTCAAAGCTGTTAACAATCAGCACCCGGGAGGGGCGCTCTCCCGGCACCGTGCCGAAGACCTCGGAAAAGGGACCATCGCCGACCGTATTGGAGGCCTTCACTTTGAAGTAGACCACGCTGTCTGCCGGCAGGTTCCCAACCTCAAAGGTGGACATCAGATAAGAGCCATAGGGCGTGAAGTTCACCCCATCGGTGCTGGCATAGAGCTGGTACAGGTCCGCCAGGATTCCCGTAATGGCGATAGTAACTGATCCGTCTCCGTTGTTGAAAGCGGCCACTGTGGTTGGTTTGGGCGGCGGGACGCCGGCCGTAAAGTGATCAGCGAGGGCACCCCACAACTCCAGCTGGTCGCCATCATAGCCCAAGGCCCACATGCCCACGCCGGCCAGGTCCTTATCCAGGGCCAGATTGTACTTCAGTGACAGGCTCAAACTATCATCGTACCACACCTGCCGGATCCCTTCGGACTGATAGTTGAACCAGGGGGTAAAGGAGTTGTTATCCCAATTGGAACCGTAGGTTTCAGCCATGGAACTGGCCTGGCTGTAAATCCGTGACTGGCCTGTGCTGGTGGTGGCGGCATATTTCGCTGTGCTGGAAACCGGCCAGTCGTAGCCGTAATAAGGCAGTCCCAGGACAATCTTGGAGGAATTGCTGCCGGTTTTGGTCAGGTAATCGTTCACCGTCCGGCGCACATTCCAGGAGAAGCCGTCCAGGGGGCTGACGGGGCCGGCAGTAGGGCTGCTGCTCCAGTGATAATCGTAGGCCATAATGAAGAGACCGTCTACAATCCGGGCGAGGGCATTGTAGTCCCAGGCACCTGACCAGTCCACCGCCGGGGTAGCCATAGTGACGAGGGAACCGGGGATGTTGTTATGGACGGCATTGGTCAGGTCTTGCATGAAGTTGACCATGTTATCCCGCTGACTGGCTGGCAGGGGCTCAAAGTCGATGTCAACCCCATCAGCCCCGGCGGCCTGGACCTCGGCCAGGAGGTTGTCGATAGCCCGTTGCCGGTTGGCAGAGCTGCTCAGGAGAGTTTCAATTTTGTTGGTGCCGCCCCAGTCGAAAAGGGTGGCGCACAGCTTGACTTTGACACCCCGGGTGTGGACAAAGTTAATAAGCTCGGCGCGGGGCCAGTTGTGATCGTTGATGATATTGCCATTGGTGTCCAGCTCAGCGGAGAAGTAATTAATCTGGGTAAGCAGATTATAGTCCAGGTTGGGGTAGCTGTCGTATTGCCAGTAGGGGAGATAGCCGATGATTTCCCGGGAGGGTGCTATTATCCGCGGTAACGGCGGCGGCAAGGCCGCGGCGAGGCTGTCGATACGGGCAAATTCCACGACCACTTCCCGGTGTGCCTCCAGTTCCAGCAGGTGGATGGGAGGGCGCTCCTGGGAAAAGAGGTAAGCAATCATACCCGGAGCTATCGCCAGGAGAAACAGTGTGCGTGGTAGGGGATGTGTACCAGCAGCCACGAGCTAGCGATTAAGTTCTTCTATAAGGAGTTTGATGAGGGGTTGCCTTGATGCATCAGGGCAGGTCGATTTCATTGGCAATCATGTCCTCCAGCGTTTGCCGCCGGCGGACGAGGCGGGCGGACGACTGACCCTCCACCAGCACCTCGGCAGCCAGGAGCCGCGCATTGTAGTTTGAGGCCATGCTGGCACCGTAGGCTCCTACATCATGAATGCAAACCAGGTCCCCAACCTGGGCTGGTGGCAGGGGGCGCTGCTCAACCAATCCTCCCGTGCCCTGGGTGAAAATATCGGCTGACTCGCATAACGGCCCCGCTACCACCCTGGGAGCGGTGGACTGGTCATCCCGGCCAAGGATGGAGATGTGATGATAGGCACCATACATGGCGGGTCGCAGGAGGTTGTCAAAGCCGGCGTCCACCAGGATATAGTCAATAGTTCCGCTGGTCTTGGTGCCCCGTACCTCGGTCAGCAGGAGTCCGGCCTCTGCTACCAGGTAGCGCCCCGGTTCCACCTCCATGGTAAGGGCTCGTCCCAGGGTTGTTTCCAGGTCGGCTTTGGTTTCCTGCCAGTCCTGGACGTAACGGGCAGCGTCGAATAGTTCTTCGCCAGGGCGGTAAGGCACCGGTAGGCCGCCGCCGCCGGACAGGGTGGTAACCGTATCGGCGGCCATGAGGGCGGCGGTGCTCAAAGCCTGACGCACGCGGGAGAGGTGCTCGAAGTCGGCTCCGGAACCGATATGCATGTGGATGCCGGTCACCTTTAGCCCCGCCTCAGCCGCCCGGTTAAGCACAGTGGGTAGCTGCGCATGCCAGATACCGTGTTTGGACCCGGGGCCGCCGGTGTTGACTTTCCGGTGGTGCCCGTAGCCAAAGCCCGGATTGATACGCAGGGTAATATTGTGGCCCGGACGGATGGCAGCGTACTGCTCGATCATGTCTGGAGAGCCGAGATTCACATGGATGTCGTGGTGCTTCAGGAGATCCAGGATGAGGTGGTCAAATAGATCGGCCGTAAAGACGATCTCTTTCTCAGAGAAGCCGGCCTGCAGAGCACGATACACCTCACCGGCGGAGACCGCATCCACCTGCACGCCCAGTCGGTGTATCCACTTGAGTAAGGTCAGGTTGGCGTTTGCCTTCAGAGCATACCGGATGATATCAAATCCCTTTAGGTCTCGCACTCGCTGGCGGATAACGTCCACATGGTAGACATACAGGGGAGTCCCGAATTCACGGGCCAGATCATATAGGAGCTGGTCGTCGAGAGACCTAGGCTTCAACGGGTGACTCCAATAAGCTCAGCCTGATCTGGCGCTGAGTGACTTGCAGCTCCACAGGCAGGGAGAGGGGGAATGTGGGACCGGCAAACATCCGTTCCAGTTCCCTGGCCCGCATATCCGGTGGTCCCGCAAACTGATGCTCTTGGGCTCAATTGGTTTCGCCCCATATAAGCCGGTAACCTGCCGCCTCCAATACCTTGCCGGCCTCGTCCAGCTGCTCCGGTTCGGCCCACTTGGAGGGAGAGACGATACCGATGGTTCCTACCGGTGGGAGGGCTTTGGGCTTGATGCGCGGTTGCCGACCGGCACTCTGGCTGAATACCATGCAGGGAATTTAAGGTAGTAGCATGGCTAATGGGGTGGCGGGTTGAACTACCGATCGCGGGATTCGCTGCTGGCTATTTGTCGGTCCCGGGTAATCGAATCTATTGACCGATTGGAGCGATATACCGCCGAGCAGGAATACTTCAATATCTCAGGGCAGTTCCATCAGCCGGATGGCAGGCAAACAGCCTAAAAAAGCAATAGGGTCTTACTTATTTGGTGTAATGAAATAACAGTTGTGATTGGCGGTTTTCCCGGAGCATGTGCTCTCGTCCAGGCATCCCCGGCCCTTGGAACGGGCCTTGAGTCTGGATTGAGGGTTTAACGGATTATGTCCCGAAACGAATTCCGATGGACATCAGGTGGATGTCTCCGAAAACCCCAAAATTCTGGAGGGCATAGTCGTAATGGATGCCTCTGAAATGAATGCCGACACCGATGGTGGCCCCTCGTTCGGTATAATTGGACATATAACCGGTCCGGGCAATAAAGGTATCGAGAAGGCGATACTCAATTCCGATATGGAGTTTCTCGCCGAAATCGCGTCCGTGCCTGGACTCAAGACCAACGATGAGATCGTGCACTGATGGATCGATCCCGAGGAGGGATAGAAGCTGGAAGGAGGAGCCGAATTTCATAACGAAGGGCAGGGGGAACGGCTCATTCACATACCGTACCTCTCTGGAAATATTCATGACCGAGGCTCCGAAAGAGATGCCGTATAGATCGAAGTCGTAATAGGCCCCCACATCCACCGCAGGTACGGTTATGGTATAATTTTTCTTGGTAATGCTGCTGTCAGGCACCGTGCCGGTGTCATCTACCTGGCCCAGGTAAGCCACACCCAAGTCCTGATGGGCCAGTTTGAAGTGGAGACCGAAGGTGAACCGATCACTGACTGCCCGGGCATAAGCGATACCAAAAGCGTTGGCATTGGGACTGAACTCGTCTGTCTCTACATAGCCGCGTTTCCAGTCCGGGGCGCTGTCGCCTGGTCCGGGGCGCCGGGTACCGTAAAAGGTGCCATAATCCATGGCAATAGCGCTCACGGCCAATACACCGATATTGCCCAGACTCAGGGCGCAAGCCATGGAGGTTTGGTTAATATCGGCAATGCCCTTTGTGTAATGGACACTCAGATCAAGGCCTGACGAGATCCACCCTAATCCGGCGGGATTCCAGAAAATCGCCGAGGAGTTATGCAGATTAGTGATCCCGAAGCCTCCTCGACCCACAACTTCGGCGTTAACCGGATTCTCGAGGAATCGGAATCCCGTTTGAGCCTGCTTCTTGATCTGCCCGTAACCGGACTGTATAGCGATGAGGAAGACAATAACTCCATAGTAGAGGAATCGTGCACGCTTCATCGGATGATCACCTTATTATGACGAATTTAACGAATTGGTCCGGGAGGGGCCGCCCCTGGATGTCCTGCGCATTGTGGACCATAAGTATGTAGATACCGCTGGCAACCAGTTGCCGGTAATCTGTCCGCAGGTCCCAGCTATTATCAGCGGTGCCGTAGTGCTCAATGCGCTTAATTAACTCACCGGTTTCGGTGTAGATGCTCAGGGTGGCTTCAATGGGTAGGTTGACAAAAAGAACCTTATTTGCTTCACCGGGGAAGCCCAGGAAACCGGCGGCGGCAGTGACCGGATTGGGCACTACCCGGACCTGATCACTCACGTCCAAACCCGGTTCGAAGCTGATAGCGGGCAGGCGGGAGCGATTGGCATAGCGTGAGCTTTCCAGTTTCTGGCCCGGGAAGAGCCCGGTGGTGTTCTGTGATCCATCGTCCATTGCAGTCACGGCGTAATAGTAGGATACCCCCCGCCGGGCGGAGGAATCCCTCCAGGTCAGCTGGTGGCGATCCTTGATCTCATGCATGAGTTCCCACGTGAAATTCTGGTAATCGTCTTCAGGATCGTCCACGTAATAGGCCCCGGTCTTGCGGTAGATCCGCCAGGCATACCAGTCGTCCACCCCGGTGTGTGGATCGAGATAGTAGTCATCGCTGGGATAATACCACTCCACGGTATTGTATTCGGGCCCGGAGGTCACCTTGATATTTGGCGGTGGTGGTGGCGCGGGTACGTTCTCAAGTCCAATATTCCAGGCCCAGTTGGCCCGATCCAGCACCTGAACAAGCGAGTCACGGCCCATCTCAATGAACACATTTTTCTCGGCGTTAGTGATCTGCTCTCTGAACCACGCCTTGCCAAGGCTGTCGGCAATCGCGTAGCCCACATCCCCGACGCCGATGGCCCATACTACCTTGATGGAGTCATAACGGCCAACCGTCGCATCCTTAGTCAGCTCGTACGGCCCCAGTGCCATCACCCGCATGTAGCCTTTTTCCGGCAGCTGCCCGGTAATGCTCCTGATATCCCGGGGCCATTTCCCGTGTTCCCCGTGGCCGATATATTGGTTGCGCATGGTAAAATCGGTGCGGCGCCCGAAAAAGTGATAGATATGGGCATGGGGCATAGCGTAAGGCTGGGTGAGATCATCTTTCGTCGCACCGGGCGGGATCACTTCCAGCAGGGCATAACCTGGAACCTGAGTGGAATACAGATGCCCATTGACTTTGTCCGGATCGCCGCTATCGTCGTTGGAGGGCCATACATCACTGGTGGCGAATTCCGAATACGTATCCCAATAATAGCCGATGTGGAGGGAATCCCGATCGCGATCAGGTACCAGCGTCGAGGGAGTTACCAGCCAGTCATCCAGGTCATCTTCCGATTCGTAGGTGAAGAATCCCATGGCGGCTTCTTCGCCCGCCTTGGTCGGACCGAATGCCGGTGTGAAACTCCACCACAACCGTACCGTCTGGTCGGGGAGGAGGTGCTCATCAGTGATCACATTATCCTCAACATCCGCAGCCAGATACAATTCCCCGGTGAATTTCATGGTCTGTTCCCAGATGAGGTAATCGTCGTGGTTGGGATTGGACAGGGCGTAGATATTGACCTTGACCCGGATACCGCCATAATCAACTGAAAGATTGCGATTGTAGTAGATATCCTCAAAAGACGCCACTATGTCCGCCGGGACTGTGGGATCGGTTTCCCAGCGGTAGGGAGGATCGAGCTTGATATCATCGACGACCATTTCCGGGGGAGCATAACGGCGGCGTTCCCAGCTGTAATCGGTATGAAAGCCTTCCGAACGGAGCCATTTCTGCCTATGCCGCACACCCTCCCGATCCACATAGCCCGAATCGTCATAGCAAATGATGTTATAAAGATGAAATAGCATGTTTGACTGGTACCGGTCCTGCGGGAAGTACCATTCCTCGGTATTCTCAGGATTATCGCCTGTGAGATTCCAGGAATACTGGCTGGCCATGCCACCATCACCAATGCGGGTGCTCAGGGTGAAGTCAATGGCGTTCACATTGATCTCCAGGGGCTTTTTATCCACATAGTCCTTCTGCCCCCATAGCAGGGACACAGACAAGGTGCATAGCACAACCCAAACGCCCCGATCGCTTCTGATGTGTCTGAAGATTGAATTCATGATGTCCAGCACTCCTGCTAAAGCTTAAACCGGATACCCAGGATGATTCGCCTGGGATTCAGGAAAATGGGGGCTTCCCACCATCCGGTATCAATATGGCTGTTATCACCCCATGAGCCGTACAGCAACTTATGGATCTGCTCTTCGAGCCAATTGGCATCGTCCGGTAGGGGCATATCGAACTCGCCCCACTTATCGTTCCCTTTCAGGGTATCCTCCTTAAACGGTAGATGCAGCGACTCCTTGTAGGCCTCACGCTGACCAAATACCAAGTTATTTACCGTGAGCCGCTTGATATCGAGCAGATTCTTTACCGTCAGAACCAGATCAACTTTCCCGCGTAACAGGGATTTGGTGGCCCTGAAGTCGAGGTTGAAGTAGTCCACAACATCCACTCTGAGCTGCTTATCGGGATTGGGCTCATTAGGATTGAAGACAAAATAGCCTCCCTCCCGCCATTCGATGAGGAAGTTGGCGAATAATCCACCGAGGAAGCGACTGCCCAGCAACCGTGGTCCCCAATTCCGGGGCGTATGAAAAGCAAGGCTGGTGTTGATCGTGGGCCGTGCCTGGGGATTCTGCTCATTGGTTTCACGTTCCTGCAGATCGGCCTTCAGCTGGTTTTCATAGATGTTTGAAAGCCCGGTCTGCCCGCTACTGAACACCTGGTAGTCATAATTGGCCCAGAAAGTGAAGAAGCGTCCGATATTCTTCTCAAGCCGCATCTCAATACCGCGTATATCACGGTAACCGTCCGGTGCGTAGGTGCTTATTTGCAGGTCCTCGTAATAGTTGATGTAGGTCTTTTCCAGAGGCCGGTTCTGGACATCCTTGTAATAGAAACTGACGTTATACAAGTAATTGTCCAGGAAACTCTGTTCATAGCCAAACTCGAACGACACAGTCTTCTCAAAATCCAGACCGGGGGTGGGAATTTGCCCATAGTTGGTCATGTTGTAGAGGAAGGAAATGGGAGCCCGCTGATAGAAATGTCCGTAGTTGAAATACATTTTGCTGCTTACGCTGATGGGGAAAGAGGCCCCCAGACGCGGCGAGAGCAGGAAGGTACCAGCCGATTTTTTGCGGGGCCATCCGGGCGGATCATTCAACACCTCACGGTAGGCGGTCCACCTCTCGTAGGAATCAAGATCACCGGGCAGCTGATCGTAGTAGCGGGTCAACTCCCGGTAACCCTCATCCAATGGGTGACCCACTTCGTAGCCGTCCCGAATGGGATGGAAGTAATCGGCTCGGATTCCCACCGTCGAGATGAATCCTTTGAAGGTGAGCACATCCTGAAAATAGAGTCCCACCTCAGCCGGATGGACGCGATAATACTGAAAACGGCTGGGCGGAAAGGAACTGGCACTCCAGCCATCTCCAGAGTAAACGAAGATATCATGATAGCGGACATCGAAACCCGTTTCGATCTTATGAAATTGATTGATCTCGTTGGTATAGTCCCCCTTGAGCTGGTAGACTGCCGAGAAGGATGAGTCAACCGCCGGGGTATGGCTGTACAGGACGAATTGGGTCAGCTGGGGATCATAGAACCTTCCGGACGCACCGTTGGGCGAACCAGTGCTGTACCAATAGGTCGCATAGATCAGACTCTTATCAATCGAATCGGGATTAAAACCCTCTGGGTACCGTTCTAAGTAATCATAGAATACTGAATCCGCATAGGCGCTAAATATAGACGGAGAAAAGATGGAATCAGCACCAATATAATAACTGGAGTCAACCGGTACGAAAATCCAGTTCTTCGACTGATTGGCATCGGAGGCGTTGGCTCGGAGTTGATTGTCGGTGTAATTGTAGTTGAATTCCAGGGTGAAGAAAGAGGTAGGGGATAGGGTATGTGTCAAAG
>JBGVTM010000074.1 GCA_041862535.1 Candidatus Neomarinimicrobiota bacterium
CCGCCGGTAGAGCCGGCTGATCCACCAACGAAAAAGAGCGCGAATACCAGCATCTGGGCGAAGGGCGACCAGGTTTTGTAGTCCACCGTACAATAGCCCGTGGTCGTGGTGATGGAGGTAGCAGCAAAAAGAGAGTGACGCAGGCTGTATTCACTCCAGCCGTAGTTATTAAGGGAAATATTAATAAAAATAAGCAGTGTGAACAGCCCGATGACGCCCAGAAGAAACATGAGTTCCCGATTACCTTTGTAAGAGAACTTCCGGTTCAGTATAAACTTGCCGTGAAGGGTGAAGTTGATCCCCGCCATCAGCATAAAAAAGATGGCCACGTATTGAATGTAGGCACTCTGACTATTAAAGCTGTCGGTATAAGTGGAAAAACCACCGGTAGCCATGGTCGTGCAGGTATGGGCCAGGCTGGTGAACCACGACATACCACCGATGCGGAGCAGGATTGCCTCAACCGCGCTGATAATCAGGTAAGTCAGCCAGAGGGTTTTGGCCGTTTGCTGGATGCGCGGCTGGATGCGGTCCACCGTCGGGCCCGGCACCTCCGCCCGCAGCAGGGCGGTCCCTCCCATACCCATAAAGGGCAGAATCGCCACCGAGAACATGATAATCCCCATGCCGCCGATCCATTGGATGAAGGCCCGCCAAAAAAGCACTCCGCGGGGCATGCTCTCAATGCCCAGGGGCAGGTGCGGGTGGCGACCGACATCTCCCAGGATGGTCGCTCCCGTGGTCGTCAATCCCGACATGGTCTCGAAAAAGGCGTCGGTGAATACGGTGATGGTACCGGACAGAAGGAAAGGCAACGTAGCGAACAGGGCCATGGTGGTCCAGCCCAGGGTAACGATGGCAAAACCGTCCCGGCTCGTCAGGTTGTAGCGCCCCCGGGTGAAATAATAACCCGGACCGCCTACAACCAGGCAGATAGCTATAGAAAGCAGAAATGCCGGCAGATCCCCATCACCATAGTAGCCCGCCCAGGCAGCACTGAACAGCATGGAAATTCCCAGGCAGACAACCAGAAAGCAGAGCGTGTTCAGAACGGCTTTCTTATTCACGTCGGCTTCCGGTGAAGTACTTCTGAACCTTCCCCACTTCTATGTTCTGCATGAATAACAACACCCGATCACCAGCAGAAATTCGGCTGTCCCCTCTAGGAATCTCGATGTGTGAATCGCGTACAATAGCCCCCAGGATTACTCCCGGCGGGAAGCTGATAGCAGATACCGGTTTCTTCGTGACCTTGCTGCCCGCCTCCGCTTCGATCTCCAGCGCTTCCATCTCCACGTCTTCAAAGGGACTGACCGCCCGCTCACGACTGGATTTGATGACCCGCATGATGGCCTCCACGGTGACCATATTTTTGCTGATAGCCGCATCGATCCCGATACGCCGCGCAATCGGTAAATAACTGGTAGTCGCAATGTGAACGATAACATGCTTGGCTCCCAGCTGCTTGGCCAGTAAACCCGTGATGAGATTGGTCTGCTCGTTCTGGGTCACGGCTATGAAGCTGTCCATCTCGTTGATATTCTCTGAGATCAGGAAATCGATATCCGTGCCGTCGCCGTGTAATACCAGAGTGTTCACCAGCGTGGGGGCGATCTCCCACGCCTTGGTCTTATTGGATTCCACCAACTTGATGTCCAGGTCATCCTGAAGGCGGCTGGCCAGCCGCCTTCCAATCTTACCGCCACCCAGGATCATCACCTTGTTAACCGCCTGGTGGGGCTTACCCAGCATGCTGACAATTGTCGGAATGTGACGGGATTCACCTATCACGTAGACGATATCCCCGGCCTGGTAAACAGTATCCCCCTGCGGAATGAAGCTCGCCCCCTCGTGATTGAGAGCAATCACCTTGTGGGGCAGGTCCTGGTTGGCAGCGGATACATCCTCGACGGTACGTCTAAGCAGAGGCGATGATGCTTCCAGGCGAACCCCTATCAGCTGCAGGCGACCATCCTCGAACTCCTTCACGTCGATGGCCGAACTCTGTCGCAGCAGACGCTCAACTTCCTCAACCACCACCAGCTCGGGGTGGATAACTTCATCAATCCCGAATTGGGACGGATGAATAACGGCCTTACTCGAGGTATAGTCAGTATTCCTCAAGCGGGCGATCACCGTCTTCGCCCCCAATTCCCGCGCCATCCGGCTGGAAACCAGATTGACTTCGTCGGTGCGAGTAAGGGCCAGGAAAATGTCGGCGCTCTCCACCTGAGCCTGGCGTAAAATAAAGGGAGATGCACCATTCCCCTCCAGCGTGCTCACGTCCAGCGTTTCACTGGCCCGCTTGACCTTCTCCGGATTGATATCCACAACGGTGATGTCATAGTCTTCCTGGCTCAATTCCTTGGCCAGGTTGAACCCGACCTCACCCGAGCCGATGATAACGATCTTGAGTGACATGTTAGCCCAGTACCTTCTGAAATGCTTGGATAGCGTTGTCTATATCCTCGTCCGTCAAGTCACGGTGAGTGACCAGTCTGATCTTCTGCCTGGCAAGCGCCAGACACAATATCCCTTCTGCCTGTAAGCGGGCCTCGACTCCTGCACCGCTCCCCTTCTGCTCAGCGACCCTGAAAAACACAATGTTGGTATGTACCTCATCAGGATTGATGGTCACCCCCGCTATGCCGCTGAGAGCCTCAGCCAGACGCCTGGCCCGCTGATGGTCCCGCGCCAGATCAGCCACGTGGTTCCGGATAGCATAAAGCCCCCCGGCGGCAATGATCCCCACCTGGCGCATACCACCACCGAAAAGCTTGCGGTAGCGGTGAGCGCGCTCAATAAAAGCGCGACTGCCGCACACCACCGATCCGACCGGCGCCCCCAGCCCCTTGGAAAGGCACAGAGTGACCGAATCAAAGGCCTTGGCCCACTCGTGGGCCGGAATACCCGTCGCCACAACCGCGTTCATCAACCGGGCTCCATCCAGATGCATCACCAGACCGTGTTTCCGAACTACCTCCGCAATCCGGCCAATCTCCTCTAATGGGAAAATGGTTCCACCGGCGCTGTTGTGAGTGTTCTCAATGCAAACCAACCTGGTGGGAGGCATGTGGACATTAGGGGCTCGGATCAACTCCTCCACCTGCTCAGCGGTGAAGACTCCCAATCGGCCTTGAATAGGATTCAACTGCACCTGGCTGTGAAAGGCCGGTCCCCCGGCCTCGTAATTCATGATATGGGCGCCGGCCTCACAAATTACTTCATCCCCGGGCTGAGTGTGGGCCTTGATGGCGATCTGGTTACTCATAGTCCCGGAAGGGACAAACAGACCGGCCTCCTGGCCCAGCAGTCGCGCTACCTCCTCCTGCAACTCGATAACGGTGGGATCTTCACCAAACACATCATCCCCTACCTTAGCCTGGGCCATGGCCTGGCGCATGGCCAGCGATGGCACCGTAACGGTATCACTGCGCAGATCGATCATACTACAGTATATAGAAAAGGGCCCAAACAAAGGCCCCTGAATGTCCGCCGCGCGCTAACGGTGCCGGAAGCGGAGATGGGTGATAAAAAAAAGTACAGCTGTGGTCTGACAAGGTTCGCCTGCGGCTTATGAGGCGCTAGTCACCCTCCAAAAAGAAAGTACCACCGTCTCTGATCGTCTGCTGAGACCTCAGGATATGAAACCGACAACCAGCCACGCTTGACAAGGATTATCATTTTGCAATGATTCAAGGTACCATCTCCTGGCCTCGGAATCAACCTTTCTACACCTGTGGTTCCCCGCGAACCCGCTCAATGTGCGCCCCCAGCCCGGCGAACTTCTTTTCAAAAGTCTCATAACCGCGATCAATGTGGTAAACCCGCGAAATCTCGGAAGTGCCGCGCGCTACCAGCGCCGCCAATACCAGCGAGGCGCTGGCGCGAATGTCGGTGGACATAACCGGCGCACCGATCAACTCCGTTGGCCCCCTCACCGTGGCAACATTGCCTTCCAACTTGATCCGCGCTCCCAGGCGGGCCAGCTCCGGGACATGGGCAAAGCGGTCCCGATATATGTTGTCCTGAACCACACTGCTTCCCCCAGCCTGGGTCATGAAGGCAATCCATTGGGCCTGAAGATCGGTGGGATAACCGGGATAAGGCGCGGTAGCGATGTCCACCGGCCGTATGCTGGCGGGACGGGACACCTCGATGACACCATCCAGGAGCTTCAATTGGACACCAGCCAATTCCAGCTTGCCCAGTACTGACCTCAGGTGCTCCTCGCAAGCACCTTCAACCTTCACTTTATCGCCCGCCATGGCACCGGCGATAAGAAAGGTAGCCGCCTCGATGCGGTCGGGAACAATTTCCTCTTCCACCCCGCGCAGTGCCTTCTGACCGCTGATTCGCAGGGTGCTGGTTCCAATACCCTCTATCTGGGCCCCCATCTTCTGGAGAAACCTGGCCAGAGCCGTTATCTCCGGCTCCTGAGCGGCATTCGTCAGGACGCTCTCGCCCTCGGCCAGAACAGCAGCCATCAGGGCGTTGCCGGTAGCACCAACGCTGCTGACGTCAAAATTGATAGTGGCACCCTTTAACTTTCCCTTGGTAATAATGTATCCACCTTCCAGGGAAATATCCGCCCCCAGCAGTTCCATGGCTTTCAGGTGCAGGTCCACCGGCCGGGGACCCCAATTGCACCCCCCAGGCAGTGACACCCGACACCGGTCAAACCGAGCCGCCAGTGGCCCCAGAACGTAAAAGGAGGCCCGCATGGTCTTCACCAGCTCATACGGCGCCTCCGGATTGTTGCAGGTGGTGGTATCCAGCTCCAAGCGGTTGTGCTTAAAAGTGACCCGAGCGCCGATGATCTCCATGAGGCGGGCCATGGTCAGCGTATCGCGCAGGTAAGGAACATTGTGCAGGATATAACGCTCCGGCCAGAGCAGGCTGGCGGCCATAATGGGCAGGACGGCGTTCTTTGCACCGGAAATGGTGACTGAACCCGAAAGGACCTGCTGCCCTTCGACTACGAATTTATCCACCGGCACTCGCCTTCGGGTCTGCCAAGCGCGCCGTCAACAGCTCCAGGGCTTGGTCCAGACTGGCCTTGGTTACCTCGACTCCACTGAGAAGCCGGGCAATCTCACGCCGGCGCTCTTCACCTACCACCACCTCAATCCGGCTCAACGTGCGGCCCCCGCGCACCCGTTTGCTCATGGTCAGGTGGTGATCCCCCCGCGCTGCGATCTGCGGCAGGTGGGTGATACAGACAATCTGCCGTGACTGAGCCAGATCCTCAAGAGCGGCACCCACCGTCTCGGCTGTGGAACCGGAAATGCCGTTATCAATTTCGTCGAATATCAGGCAGCCCACCGGGTCATAGGCCGAGAGAACCGTCTTGATTCCCAACATGACCCTGGAAACCTCACCCCCGGAAGCGATCTTTGCCAGCGGCCGCAGCTCCTCCCCAGGGTTCGGGCTGATGTAAAACTCCACCTGGTCATAGCCCCGCGCATCACTCTTATAGGCCCGGCCATCGAGCAGACAGGCACCTCCTTCAGAAGGAATATTCTCAATGCGCACTTCAAACCTGGTGTCCGGCATATCCAGGCGGTCCAGGGTGGCCTGAATTGCTTCTTCCAACCTGTCCTTGGCAGCCCGACGCTGACGGGACAGCTCCTGGCATTGGGCGGCATAGGCCTCCCGCTGACGAACCTGCTCCTTCCGCAGCTGGGACAGACGCTCATCGGATGCAGCGTGGCGGCTGACGGACTCCTGAAGCCAGGTTAGCTTTTCTAAGGCCGTCTCAATAGTACCACCATACTTGCGCTTAATAGCCTCTAGCAGCCCCAGACGCTCCTCAACCTCCCCCAAGCGCTTGGGATCCGGATTCACTGTGGCCCCGTAGCGCCTCGCTTCATAGGCCAGGTCTTCCAACTCCACCCTCAGGGAAGACAATCTCGCACTCAGCTGCTCCAGTTCCGGCGCCAGCTGCCTGAAGCGATCCAGCTGTTTAAAAAGGCTACCCACCTCGCCGGCCACTGAGGCCTCATCCTTCTGCAGGCGATGTTCCAGGGTATTTAACAGACGATGGAGCTCGTCAGCCTGCGAAAGCAGCTTGTGTTCCCGCCCCAACTCCTCCTCCTCGGTAAGTGAAAGTCCTGCCTCTTCCAGTTCCTTGAGTTGAAACTGGTGCGGTTCGTGAAGCGCTTTATCCTTCTCGATCCAGGCCGATAGCTCCTCGAGC
>JBGVTM010000075.1 GCA_041862535.1 Candidatus Neomarinimicrobiota bacterium
ATTTCCTGTACGTCAACAACGGGGATGGCACCTTCACCAAAGTAACTACCGGCCCGCCGGTCAGCGATGGGGGCTACTCCAGGGGCGCTTCCTGGGGCGACTACGACAACGACGGCGATCTGGACCTGTTCGTGACCAACTCTGGCAAGAACAATTTCCTGTACGCCAACAACGGGGACGGCACTTTCGCTAAAGTAACCAGCGGCCCGCCGGTCAGCGATGGGGGTCTATCCTATGGCGCTGCCTGGGGTGACTACGACAACGACGGCGACCTGGACCTGTTCGTGGCCAACTCCGAAGGCGAGAACAATTTCCTGTACGCCAACAACGGCAGTGCCAATCACTGGATCAATCTGCAACTGGTGGGGACGCGGAGCAATATTTCTGCCATTGGCGCCAAAGTCCACCTGAAGGCTATCATTGGCGGGGTTCCTATATGGCAGCTGAATGAGATTTCCGGGCAGAGCGGGTTTTGCGGACAGAACAGCCTGAATGCCGAGTTCGGGTTAGGGGATGCCACCGTTATCGATTCCATCCGGATCGAGTGGCCCAGCGGGATCGTATGGGATACCACCAACGTGGGGGTGGACCAGTTCCTGACCATTACCGAGCCAGTACAGATTCCCACCACTGGCCTGGTGGCCCACTACCCCTTCAACGGCAACGCCAATGATGAGAGTGGCAACGGGAATGACGGGACGGTGTACGGCGCCACGCTGGGGGCGGACCGGTTCGGTAAGCCTGACAGCGCCTACAGCTTCGATGGGGTGGATGATAATATGAATCTGGGCAGTGGGATAAATTTAGCCGATAGCTCCTTTACATTTTCCTTCTGGGATAAAGAGGAAGATTTAGAAGGTGGAATAATATTTAGTCAGGGATATTTTGCTACTAATAAGCATCTGCACATCCAGTATTCCGGTGGAAAATTTGGCATAAGATTTTATAATAATGATTTGAATACAACGGAAACATTTCCAGATACGATTAACTGGCAGCATTGGGTATGTACTTTTAATGCCAGCACCAAGGAAAGAAAAATTTATCTTAACGGGCAAGTTGTTGCCGAGGATATTGCCTCTGCAAATTATTCTGGGAGCGGAAATCTATATTTAGGATCGCGTTTTGATGGCGGGGAACATTATCCTGGAAATATTGATGACATCCGCATCTATAGCCGTGCCCTGACTGAGGCCGAGATCCAGGCGCTCTACCACGAGGGTGGCTGGGATGTAGAAGACAACACGCCCCCCGCCGCGCCGGTAGGCCTGGCGGCCATTGGAGAGTATTACCAGGTGCGACTGAGATGGTCGCCCAACGAGGAAGCGGACCTCGCCCACTATGTGGTATACCAGAGCCTGGTCTCCGGATTCACGCCTACCGGAGCCGATTCAGTTGCCGTCACCAATGCGCCGGATACGACGGTTGTTATTTTCGGCCTATCAGCTGGACCTATTTATTATTTCCGGATCGCCGCCCGGGATCAGGCCGGCAATCTTAGTCCACCCTCCGCCGAAGCGATGGCCATTACTCCTGCATCACAGGACGCTACCGGATCAAGCCTGCAGCTCGTGGCCGGTGACGGGGAGGTCGATTTCGCAGGGACCGACCTCATCCTGGCCTTTACCTTCACCAGCCAGACCGGCGCCGATACCATTCATGTGACCCGATTCGGGGCCGATCCCGGGGGTACCCCGCCCAGTGGCGTGACTATTATTTCAACCGTCTACTGGGAGGCGATCCACAATGGCAGCGGGACGTTCTCGGCCGATATGACCTTTTGCCTGGGGCCGGGCACCTTCACTAAAGGCGAGCAACAGTACCCCGCCCGGCTGTGCCTGCTCCAGCGCGACACGGGGGGCACGCTGCCCTGGGAGATTGAATCCTACGGCGCCAGCGCCACCGACAGCACCGTAACCTTCACCGGCATCACCGGTCTCAGCCAGTTTGCTATTGGTAGACTGTCAGACGCGGCAGGCCCGACTATTTCGGATATGATGATCGATCCCGCCAGCCCGAACCAAGGCGAGCCGGTTACCGTAACGGCCACTATCACCGATGCCAGCGCAATTCAAGCGGTGTCGCTGCATTACGCCAAGGGTGGCTCAGCCGAATACAGTGGGGTGTCCATGTCCAGCCTGGGCGGCGACACGTACCAGGGGATCATTCCCGGGACCGATGTGACCGCCGCGGGTGTAGCCTACTTCATCGCCGCCGAAGATAATCTGGGCAACAAGGACATTTCGGACGTGGCCTCCATCCAGGTTCAGTACCCGGCTGGTACCATCCATTCCAACGTGCCCAGAAGCGCCTTCCCCGACGGCTTCCCCTTCAACCGCTGGCGGCTGGTCTCCCTCCCCAGCGACGTGGATGACAAATCGGTCACCGGCACCATCCGGGAAGCAATGGAGACAGATTCCTCCGATAAGACGTGGAAGCTGTTCCGGTATGAGGGACCGGGGCCCGATGACTATATGGAAGCCCATTCCTTGGCGTTGGGTGAGAGCTACTTCCTGAAGCAGATCGTCTTCGAAGAGCCTTTCCATTTCTACCTGGGCGCCGGGCAATCGGTCGACCTGACAGGCTACACCTGGACCCTGCAACCGCGGCGCTGGCGCTTTATCGCCTCCCCCTATCCCTTCCCGGTAGAGGTTTCCGCTGACCAGGGCCTTTTCATCGGGCCGTATACCTACGGTGAGTTCGGCTCCGGCGGGCAGGAAGGCTGGTCCACAGGGCAGGTGCAGGAAACCTTCGAGCCCTGGGGCGGCTATATCATCTATAATAATACCGATCAAACCCAGACATTGGGGGTAAAACCGGCTAGTATGGCCAAGACGATTCTTGCCAAGGAAGGCGCCGACCAATCGGATGGCTGGCTGGTGCAACTCACCGTGGAAGGGGAGCGTTTCTACGATGGTGGCAACACCATCGGCCGGTTGCCGGATGCCCGGGAAGGGCGAGACGATTTCGATACACCCGAGCCGCCGCTGCTGGAGGAATGTATCGCCCTCACCATGGAACGGTCCGATTGGGCTGGGGGATCGCCACTCTTCACCTCCGATATCCGCTCCCTTGAGGAAGTGAACGGCATCTGGGACCTCGACCTTCATACCCGGGGCGAGACCGGTCCTGTCGCCATAACCTATGAATTCCAGGGTGAGGTGCCGCTGGATATTCGGGTGGTGTTCCTTGATCTCGTCCGGCGCCTGATCTGTGACCTGATCGCCGGGCAGAAGATGGAACCAATCACGGGCTATAACGAGAAGATACCGTACCACTTTAAGGTGATCGCCGGGACGCCTGACTATGTTCAGGGAACCATCGCGGAGGCCCTGGCGCAACTGCCGGAAGAGTTCGCCCTGTCGCAGAACTATCCCAACCCCTTTAATCCCTCCACCGTCATCGAGTATGCGCTGCCAGAACCTGCGAGGGTCTCCCTGCGGGTGTACAACCTGCTGGGCCGGGAGATCGTTACCCTAATCGATGACTGGCGGGACATCGGCTATCATGAAGTCATCTGGAATGGGCGTGAGCGCGCGGGAATACCAGCCGCATCAGGAATCTACTTCGCTGTGTTCCAGGCAGAGGGCATCCTCCGCACCCGGAAGATGGTACTGCTGAAATAGGATAACCACCGCTCTAGAGCCCTTTTCCCGCCTTCGGGCCGGAAGGCTGCTGGAGCGGGCAAGTGCAGTCCAGCCGGGATTATACCAAATCGCTCCCCTGTAAAGAACTCCCTGCTGATCCTTGGTCTGAAGTATTCCTACGGAAATGTCGAATCCGGTATCCTCCTTGATTATCCCTGGAGCCCCGGTTAAGTTGCTTTCACAGCAATAATTACAGGATACTCCGGGTTGAATGTAAATTTGTCTTCAGATGAGTTGTTGATAACCCATGAAACTCCGCCCTAGAATTCTTACCCTGGTCATAGGGATCCTCATTGTTTCCTTCCTGGCGCTATCGATACC
>JBGVTM010000076.1 GCA_041862535.1 Candidatus Neomarinimicrobiota bacterium
CTCCCCCGATCCTGGACCTCCTGGAACCGGCCTGGATCAGCGAGGGCTTCACCTATCCTCAGGAAGAAGCCCAGTACAAGCAGGATGCCGCGGAACTACTCACAGCTTATCAGCAGCGCTTAAAGGGAAAAGAGCCCCCGGTACTGGCCGTCGAGCACCGCTTTACCTTCAATCTGGACGACGTCACCGTCACCGGCAGAATCGACCGCATCGATCTGGATAAAGCTGATCGCCTCACCCTGGTCGACTACAAGACCTCCCGGCGTAAAATGACCGAAAACGAAGCCCGGCAGGATCCCCAACTGGCCCTGTATGCGATGTACATTCTGCAAGCCAGGGAGATCAGTGGCCGGCAGCTGGCTCGCCCCGAAGCCATGGACCTCACCTATTACTTCCTCCGGACCAGGGAACCGGAAGTGACCGTCACCTTCAACGAACAGGAACTGGCCGACTTCCGGCAGCGCATCGCTCAGGCAGCCGGGGGCATCCGCCGCCAGGACTTCCCCTTCCAGACCGGCTATCACTGCAACTTCTGCGACTACAAGGATCTCATCTGCCCCGCCTGGGAACAGAAGCGCCTCTAACCGTGTCACCTGCTGACGAAAATAATACCCGACCCCTGGCGGTAGTGCTCCTCTCTGGCGGCTTGGATAGCTGCGTCACTGCCGCCATCGCCGCCCGCGGCCACGATCTGGCCCTGCTGCACGCCAACTATGGCCAGCGCACCGAAAAGCGGGAGCTCCAGGCCTTCCACGATATCGCCGATTATTACGCCGTGGCCCCCGAACGCTGCCTGGTGCTGGACCAGCGGCACCTGGCCGAAATCGGCGGCTCCGCCCTGACCCGGGCCGACATACCCGTGCCACGGGCTGACCTTGAGTCCCGGCAAATCCCCAGCACCTACGTCCCCTTCCGCAATGCCAACCTCCTGGCGGCGGCGGCCAGCTGGGCCGAAGCTCTCGGCTCCGAAGCCATCTTCGTGGGAGCGGTGGAGGCGGACAGCAGCGGCTACCCCGACTGCCGGCGCATCTTCTATGACGCCTTCGAGGTGGCAATGGAGGCCGGCACCCGCCCGGATACCCACCTCCGCATCGTTACCCCCATCATCGGTATGCGCAAGGCGGAGATTGTCCAACTGGGGATTGAGCTGGGTGCCCCCCTGCACCTGACCTGGGGCTGCTACCAGAACGAGGATATCCCCTGCGGCACCTGCGATAGCTGCGCCCTCCGCGCCCGCGCCTTCCAAGAAGCCGCCATCCCCGATCCCTTACTGAAACGGTCGCCCTGAGTCCCGACTTTACGTCGGGATCGAAAGAGTGAGGGGTCAGTTCTCTTTGCTTCCTTTGCGCCTTTGTGGTTCATCCTTTTCTCCCATTCTCGCTTATCCCGCGCACCAGGCGAACGACAATCCCGTTCCCATTGCCTATCTTCCCGCTGGATGAAACGTCGACCATACTTTCGCTTGCGCGGCGAGGCCGAATGAGCTTATATGCTGGGTGTGCCTGGTTCCTTTTCCATCAGTTTCCGGGGATCGGTCCCCTGCGCCGAACCCCACCTCACCAACCATACTATCATTGATTGTTTGTTTCGATTGTAAAGCGTAGATTTAAACACCGGAGTCCATATGGTCGCTGTGCAACCGAACGTTGCCAGCCACTCACTCATGCCTTGAAAATGGTCTTATTCAAAAGGGGGCTGCGATGAAGATGTGGGTCTCTCATCCGAAACAGGGTATTCCCATCGTGTGCCTGGGGCTGCTGTTGGGAACCCTCAGTGAGGCACAGGTAAACACTGAATCCATGCGAAGGGAAGACCTGGGTCCGGGATTCCATGTTGATCTGGGAGGCGATGTCGGCTATACCGACGGCAATTCCAATCTGTTCCAAAACCGCTCCAACCTGCGCTTCGACTATGTACGCGACTGGGGTCAAATGTTCCTGGTCTCCTACTATCGTATCAGTAAAAAAGATAAGGCGTTTTTTATCAATAAGGGCTTTTCCCACCTCCGGACTGTAAAAAACCTCCGCGGTGCTTTCTACGGTGAAGTCTTCTTACAGAAAGAATTCAATGAGTTTATCCAGCTGCAAGATCGACAGCTCATCGGTGGTGGGCTGCGTATCAAGTGGAATGAAACGGAACAGTTCAAGGCCTTACCGGAGCACTTGCACCTGGCCACAGGGATAGGATTCATGTGGGAGCGTGAGGAAATCGATACCGGGCCGGATGGAACCCAGGGAGATCCCTTCCATGGGTCTCTCGCTTCCCTTATCCGCTCTACCAACTATCTCGTGTTCAATTGGACACCCAAACCCTCGTTGGGTTTGCTGACAACCGCCTATTTTCAGATCGACACCCGGCGGATCAGCGACTACCGTGTTCTCGCGCGCTCCACATTCAATGTGGCCATCACCAAGCGCTTGGGCCTCACCCTCGATATGAACCTGCGCTACGACAGCGAACCACCAGGACAGGTGAAAGCCGTCGACATCGATTTCTCCAACGGCTTTTCCTACAAGTTCAAATAGGTCGCTCAGAATCCTGGCCTTGTCGGGCCTACAAGAGGAGAATAGCAGTGAAAACAGACCAACCAGCTCCGAATGGATTAGTCTCCGCCTATCTTCTTGATGGTCAGGGGGGTGGGAAGAAAATCACGTGGAAAGAGATCGCGACATGGACTCCGGAGTCCGGCACACTCTGGTTACATCTGGAGGGAAACTCGCCCTATGCCGAGCAATGGCTGCGGCAGGAGAGCGGGCTGGAGGAGATCACCTGCAATATCCTGACCCGGGAAGAAGTCCGACCCCGAAGCATACCCTCTGGAGCCGGCCTGTTGACGGTGCTGAGGGGCATCAACCTGAACGAGGGCGATGAACCGGAGGACATGGTGTCCATCAGGACCTATATTGACGCGCATCGTATCATCACGACCCGTCTGCGCTTCGTCCGCTCCATCGATGACCTGCGGCACGCCCTCGATGCCGGACGCGGCCCTGCCACTCCCGGTGACTTCCTCGCCAGCCTCGGCATGCGGCTGGTGGAGCGCATGGCCGATTACATTGCGAACGTCACAGATGAGGTGGGCGAACTGGAAGAAATGGTGGTGGACCCGCATCGTGGCGTGACGAGTGAGCGCCTGGCCGATGTTCGCCGCCAGATCATCGCTCTGCGGCGGCATCTCTCTCCCCAACGCGATGCTCTGGTACGTATCATCGAAACGCCGCTCACTTTCCTTGAAGAAGAAGACCGCAAACGCCTGCATGAAGTGTCCGATCAAACTATCCACTTTCTCGAAGAACTGGCATCAGCCCGCGATCAAGCCACCGTCACCCAGGAGGAACTGAACGGTCAAATGTCGAAACAGGTCGAACGACGCATGTACGTCCTGGCCCTCGTGGCAGCCATTTTTCTCCCCCTGACCTTCTTCACCGGATTGCTGGGGACCAACGTCGGCGGCATCCCGGGCAGCCACAGCCCCTGGGGCTTTATCTCTGTCACCGCTGTCCTGGCGGGTGTTCTCTCGCTACAGATCGTTCTTTTCCGCAGGATGCGTTGGCTCTGACTTCACACGGGAACAGCCAGGTCCCCATTCCCCCGGAACCCTGCCATCTGACTAGGCAGCAGTGGCTGGCGACTCGTGCCCCGTGTTGATTATATCTACGGATAGGGGCTCCGCAGCACGGCCAGGAGATAAGGTAATATGCGGGAAAGGAATTTCAATACCCTTCTCATCAAACGCCACCTTCACTTCCATCTGAATACTGTTCTTCAAGGCCAGAAAATCTTCGGTCTCAGCCCAGACACCGAATAGTAGATCGATACTGGAATCACCGAAGCCAAGGACAATGAAAATCGGTTGGGGGTCCTTCAAACAAAGCGGATTCATTTCAGCCACCTCGAATAACACCTCACGCACAGCTGCCAGATCTTCTTTGTAGGCTACTCCAATCTTCAGATCCACCCTGCGCTGGGGGAGTTTGGTTAGGGTGGTGACATCGGATTTGATCATAACCTCGTTCGGGATGCGGACGAAGAGGTTGTCGAAGGTTCTTAATTTGACGGAGAGAAGGTCGATCGCGAGTACTTCGCCGATCTTATCACCTACTTGTATGCTGTCCCCCACCGAAAAGGCCCGCTCACTGATCAGGAACAGGCCGCTGATCAGATTGGAAACCGAGGTCTGCGCAGCGAAGCCTACTGCGACGGATAGTACCCCCGCGGCCCCAAGAACCACTCCCAATTTGAAGCCCAGTTCGCGCAAACCTGAGATAAGGAACAATAGAAAAATGACATAGAAGATTATGCGATGGAAGAGCTTCAAGCGCTGTGTGTCCAGGCGAGCTTTCAGCAGCTGTTTCACTCCCAGGCAAGCTAGCTTGGCGAACGCATAGCCGGCAACGATGACCAACAATGCGCGAATCAGAGCCATGACCCGCTCATAAGTCAGCATTTCCGCAAGTCCAGTCCAGAGCTCATTCATGGTATTCCCTCCTCTATGTTGATGGCTCGGAAGGCCAGTCCAGGACGAAATGCTTCACGCAAAGATAGGATCGGCTTCAAAGCGGTAAGCTTTTCAGCGCAGAAATGGAAGAACAATCGTATTGTAATTCCGTTTGCATGCGTGAGTGATGCTCAACGCATGCTTAAGAACAGCAGTGAACCTGCACGCTGATACACAAGCTGCCCGGAACAATCGATAGGCAGCCTGTAATCAGGCTCATGGATGGATCAGGATGTCAATCCTCGGGTATAAAATGGATCTCGATTCTGCGGTTTTGCGACCGGCCTTCCTTGGTCGTGTTGGTAGCAATCGGCTTATACTCGCCATATGCAGCCACGGAAATCTTGCCGGGATTGACACCCCCCTGCTCGATGAGGTACCGGGTTACGTTGGTCGCCCTGGTCGTGGACAGCTCCCAGTTGGTCGCGTAGCGGTCCCGCAGCTTCTCACCGATGGGTACGTTATCGGTATGACCCTCGATCACGATTCGCTGGCCTACCGCCGTTTCAAAGGCCTTCGCCACCGCTTCTAGCACCTTCTTGCCTGACGTTCTGACCACCGCTTCACCAGAAAGGAATAATACCTGATCGAAGATATGAACATTCAGCCTACCCAGAAGACTGTCAATCCTGATTTGCCCCAGTTCGATCTGTTCGGTGAGCCCCTCAACCAGTCGTCCATAGGTGCTCTGCAGCTCCGCCATCTTCATAGCCTGCTCCTGCTGCTCCTTGGCAATTCGGTCGCATAGGACTTGGTGTTCTACCTGGAGAGAGGCTAACTCAGATTCCAGAGCCTGCTTGTCATTGGTCAATTGCAGGATCAGCTGGTCCTTCTCAGACTTGGAGGCCTCCATGGCGGCCTGAAGACTGGCGTTGGCCTCCTCCAGACTCGGTACCCGACTGCCGAGTTCGGCATTTTCTCCCTGGAGCCGGCCAACTTCTGCCAGCAGCGAATCGCGTTCCGCCGTCAGGGCAGCTACCTCCTTAATCAGCTGCGCTACCTCGGCTTGAAAACGGTCGGCTTCTTCTACTTTTGCCTGGAATTTCCCAGTAGAGACACAACTGGCTATCAGAAGAATGATAGCGCCTGAAATAAACAGCTGTATGAGTCGCATCTTGATCCCTCCCTATATGATTTCGATGTTATCAACAAAGCTCGCCATTAAATGTATATATCTTTGTGACTACCTCCAATTGGATTTAAAATTATTATTGCGTTCTATCTTCTATTTATGCTTACCGGCTGCAGCGATTTCATCTTACCTTCAATCTATCTTAGCCTCCGGGAGGGAAACCATGCTCGTCCATATCGTCTCTGTTCTGGGTGGTTTGATTCTGTTGATCGTAGGTGCTGACAGTCTGGTACGGGGCAGCTCGGGGATCGCGTTACGATTGGGTGTCAGTGCCCTGGCAGTCGGGCTGACCGTCGTGGCCTTCGGTACCAGCGCCCCTGAACTCGTGGTCAGCCTTAATGCGGCGATGATCGATAAGGGTTCCATCAGTCTCGGTAATATAATCGGCTCGAACATCGCCAATATTGCACTCATACTTGGTCTGTGCGCGATTCTAAGCCCTATCCGTATCCATGCTCAACTGTTTCGCCGGGACGTACCGGTTGCCATTCTGGCCACAGTCGTTCTGACTGTCATGATCGTCAATAATAGCCTGGGACGTCTGGAGGGCCTGATTCTCTTTCTATTATTTGGATCTTATCTTGGAACAACAATTTACCTGTCCAGGCGCGAGCGCGATGAGCACCTTCGCAAAGAGTTCAAGCAGGCTGTTCCAGCACGGCCTCAAAAACTGGGCCTCCTGCTTCTATTGATCATTGTCGGTCTCGGATTGCTTGTGCTGGGAGCACATTTATTCGTCGCTGGCGCGATTGCTCTTGCCCGCCGGTTGGCTGTCAGTGAAGCTGTCATCGG
>JBGVTM010000077.1 GCA_041862535.1 Candidatus Neomarinimicrobiota bacterium
CCAACTGATCCTGCTCGACCTGGACCGCGATGGAATATATGAAGTCACTACCTACCTGAATCCCAAAAAGCACGAGTACAAGCTGATCGTAGATGGTAAATGGATCAACGATCCGGCCAATCCCGATAGTGTCTCGAATAATATGGGAGGGTTCAATTCGGTTCTCGACCTGCGGGAGACCGACGCCGTTCCTACCGGCTTTTTTATCCGCACCGGCCACAGCGGCCGCCAATTTACTTTCCGTTTTCAGCGGCCACCAGGTGCCGCGGCCGTGAATCCCCGCTCCATCACCGTGCTGGTGAATAATTACAAGCTGCCCGCTCACCAGTGGAAATTCAAATCGGGCGCAGAGGAACTTATGCTCGCTTTTCACATCAAGACTAAGGGGTTCGTGCGCATCCTGGCCCAGGACGAGGCGGGCCGCGTCTGCCGGGAAACCCAGTTCCTCCTGGAGCACGGCCAGACGATCACTGCTTCCACACCATTGGACTCGTGGTACACCCAGGTTGTGTACTTCCCCATAACCGATCGCTTCTATGACGGAAATCCCTTCAATAACTGGGCTTCTCCCGATCCCGCGCTGGAACCACTGGCCAATTATTGCGGTGGTGACCTGGAGGGCATCACCCAGAAAATTGAACAGGGCTACTTCGACAGCCTGGGCGTCTCCACCCTCTGGCTCTCGCCCCTCAATCGGGGCCCAGATTCCGCTTATGAGGAGTATCCACCGCCCCACCGTAAGTACACCGGTTATCACGGCTACTGGCCGGTGCACCCGACTCAGGTGGAACACCGCATTGGCGGCCGGGGGGCGGCCAGGGAACTCGTCACCACCGCCCATGACTATCACCTGAGGGCTATCCTGGACTTTGTAGCCAACCACACCCACGAAAAACACCCCTACTTCCAGGATCACCGCGACTGGTACGGTCACCTGGAACTTCCCGATGGCCGCCGCAACATCCGCCTGTGGGACGAGCAACGCCTGACTACCTGGTTCGATACCTTCCTCCCTTCGTTCGACTACCTCCACAGCCGGGAAGCCCTGGAAACCATGACCGACAACGCCCTGTGGTGGATCGAGACCTTCGAACTGGACGGCTTCCGCCACGATGCCGTCAAGCACCTCCCCGGGCAGTTCTGGATCACCCTCACCCGCAAGCTGCACGAGCGCTTCCCCGACAGGCACCTCTACCAGCTGGGCGAAACCTATGGCTCAGACGCTCTCATCAAGAGCTACGTCAACAGTGCGCAGCTGGACGGCCAGTTCAACTTCGACCTCTACTTCAACACCCGCGAAGCCTTCGCCCTGGGCACCGGATCCATGACCGACATCGCCTGGACCCTTAAGCGGAACCTGGCCGTATACGATCCGCTGAACCTCATGGGAACCCTGGTGAGCAGCCACGACCAGGTGCGCTTCATCTCCCTGGCCGACCGGAAGGTATCCTTCACTGAAAACGCCCAGGAAGCCGCCTGGACCCATCCTCCTTCACCGGCCGGCAGCCCCGCCCACGAGCGCCTGCGCCTGTACTGCACCTTCGTGCTGACAGTTCCCGGCGTGCCGGTGATCTATTACGGCGACGAGATCGGCATGGCCGGCGCCGGCGACCCCGACAACCGCCGCCCCATGAAATGGACCGGGTGGATCGATGATGAACAAGCCACCTTCAACGCCGTTTCCAAACTCCTCCATCTCCGCCGGCAGCACCCCGCCCTGGCCGTCGGCGACCTGGTAGTGGAAGCCGCCACCGAGCACCTGCTGGCCTACCGCCGCATCGGCTTCGAAGAGGAATTCCTGGTGGTACTCAATAAGGGTGAAAAGGACCAGTCCTTTCGGTTGCCGGGCGAGGAACTGGAGTGGACAGCAGTCTACGGGGGTAAAGGCAGGTTTAAAGGTGGCGGTGAAGTGACGGTTCCGATCCGCTCAGGAGTGATCTGGCGGCGAGTGGAAACGACAATGGACGAGCGGTGATTGTCGGTTGTCCGTGGTACGTGGTACGTTGTATGTTGCTAGGGACCGGGGAGCTGGACACCAGAAGAGCGATGTGGTAAACCATAACTCCCAGTCGAATCAACCCCCGCCAACGGCGGGGCTTTGAATTCCTGATAGGCAGCTTCAGCTGTCTTTATTTGATTAAACGAATCCATTTATGAATTCGCTCTCTGCACGCCCGTGATTCACTTAAAGACGTAGGCCGCCCCGCCCGCGATGTCCCCGGTATCTTCATAAGGTGCCCCCACGAGAGAGTAATCCCCGCTGAGGGCCACGGACCAGCCGAAGCCGTCATAACCCTCCGCGTCGGGGGCCATGATCTTGGTGCCGCCATCCCAGCTGTTCGTACCTGTGCGTCGGAAGACATAAGCCGCCCCGGCAAACATGCCCCCGGCGTCCTCTCCATCGGCGCCTACAATGGCGTAATCGCCGCTGAGGGCCACGGAGCGGCCGAAGTAGTCCTCAGCCTGGGCGTCGGGGGCCGCGATCTTGGTGCCGCCGTCCCAGCTGTTCGCGCCCGTACGCTTGAAGATATAGGCCGCCCCAGCCAGTATACCCCCGGTATATTCCCAGGCCCAGGGTGCCCCCACAATAGCGTAATCGCCGCTGAGGGCCACGGACGTGCCGAAGAAGGCATAAGCCTGCGCGTCGGGGGCCACGATCCTGGTGCCGCCGTCCCAGCTGTTCGCGCCCGTGCGCCGGAAAACATAAGCCGCCCCGGCCCCGATACCACCGGCGTCTTCTCCATCGGCCCCCACAATAGCGTAATCGCCGCTGACCCCGCCTTCGGCGGGGCTGAGGGCCACGGAGTAGCCGAAGCCGTCACCAGCCTGCGCGTCGGGGGCCAGCAGTTTGACGATTTCGCTATCCGGTGGTTCGCTGTCGTCGCAGTTGAACAGGGTAAGGGTAGCGATGAGGAAAGGGATAAGCCATCTGGAACTTCTCCATATAGATCCCTTCAGGACTGGAATACTGTCCATGATTCCCATAATGCCTTCCTGTACAGATATTATGTGTCCGCGAGATAACTTGAAGGGAGTATAGGCATGGCAGGGGCAGGCGGGCAAGTCAATCCCAATTGGGATGGCCCGTCGTCCGTGGTCCGTTGATGGAGGATTGTAACTGGGGTTCCACATCGTCACCCTTCGAGAGCCTCAGGGTAACTATGCTGATTGCTGAGCGCTGAAGGCTGGCCGCTGTTGGCTCTAGCACACAACTCGTAATCCGAAATTATTAACCTGGGATTTACAGCTTTGGACTGATTTCTTTCTCACCGGCCATAATTTCCCTGGCCAGGGCCCGGTAGTCCTGAGCACCTTTGCTGTTGCTGTCAAATAGGGTAATAGGCTGGTGTCTGGAGGCCGCCTCCGCCAGGCGCACACTCTCACGGATCTTAGCCTGATAGACCAGCGGGCCGAAGCGCCGCTGCAGCTCCCGTACCATGTCCCGCGAGTGACTGGTCCGCGTGTCCACCCGGCAGGCCAGGATACCGGCAATCCGCAGCCTGGGATTCAGGTGACGCCTCAGAGCCTCCACTACCGTAACCACCCGGTTAACGCCCTGCAGGGCCAGATAATGGGCCTCTACCGGAACCAGGACTTCCTCTACTCCGAGGAGGGTATTGACCGTGAGGAAGCCCAGGGACGGGGGGCAGTCAACGAGCAGGAAGTCCCACTGACCCGCTGGTAGCGAAGCCACGCTCCTGTGGAAAAATTGCACCGCCTTCATCTCCCAGGTCAGGGCCTTCTCCACACCGGAGAGCCAGGCCGAGGCGGGTACCAGAGCAACACCCAGGACTCGCGTGGGCCAGACTAACTCAACCAGGGGCCTTTCAGTGATGAAGATATCGGTGATGTTCCGGCCTGGATTTGTGAAACCGAACCAGCGGGTAGTCGTTCCCTGGGCGTCCATATCCACCACCAGCACCCGCCGCTCTCTCTCCCCCAGAGCGGCCGCCAGATTGACCGTCGTGGTGGTCTTGCCACTGCCGCCTTTCGGATTCAGGATGGCGATGCTCCTCACCGGGCACTCCCCTCGGAACCGGGTGGGGTTAAAACACTGCCTGCCCCTCGGAATCGGTTTTGATGAGCCATAGGTCGCTGTTACCCGCGCCAAAGGAGTACGTGCGTCCGACGAGAATATAACCCCGGTCGGTAGTGGGCTGCACCATGAGCCCGAAATCTAAATCGTGGCCGCCATAGGTACGGTTCCATTCTTCATTGCCTTCAGCATCAGTCTTGATGAGCCAGAGATCGCTGTCCCCGGCGCCGAAAGATAGGGTGGTCCCGACAATGACATAGCCGCCCCCAGGGACTTCCTGCACGGCATTCCCCCAGTCCCATTCCACACCGCCGAAGGTTCGGGTCCATTCCGTACGGCCGTCGGACTGCAGCTTTATCAGCCATACATCGCTCTGGCCGACGCTAATGGAGGTCGTAGATCCCACGACAATATATCCCCCGTCAGCTGTGACCTGGGCAAAGTGCCCCTCGTCGTCACCTCCGCCGCCGAAAGTCCGCATCCACTGTACCGTGCCACCAGCATCGGTCTTAATGATCCAGAGATCGTCGTTGCCCACGCTGTTTGAAGAAGTGGCGCCAGTTATGATGTACCCACCATCTGCCGTCGGCTGAACGCAGTTGCCCTGATCATTATCGATCCCGCCATACGTGCGGCTCCACTCCTCCTCGCCCCGAGCATCCGTCTTGATCAACCAGAGATCGCCGCTGCCTTCGCCGTAGGAATCGGTCCAGCCGACAATAATGAAGCCGTCGTCGCTGGTCTGCCGGACGAAACGGCCCCAGTCCCAGCCGTTGCCACCCAAGGACCGAGCCCACAGCTGGCGCCCGCTGCCATCGGTCCTGATAAGCCGGAGGTTATAATCTCCGGGTGCGGCGGACAGGGCGGCACCCACGATAATATAGCCACCGTCGCTGGTCTGCTGCAGGGA
>JBGVTM010000078.1 GCA_041862535.1 Candidatus Neomarinimicrobiota bacterium
AACCCAAAGGCGCGCCAATTTGCCAGGGCCACCCTCAGAGTGGCTATCAGCCTGGGGATGGTGGAAGGCTTTCTGGACCGGTTGGTGCTGCTGGCCCGGGCCTTCCGGGAGAGTAAGGCCTTCCGCCATTTGATGATTACCCACAGGATCCCGACAGAAGAGAAATTGGCAATCCTGCGCCGGGCCTTCGCGGGCATCCTCACCGAGCTGGAATTCGAGGTCTTGCACTGCTTACTGGAACGGGGCCTGGCCCTGCAACTGCCCGCAGTGGTCAAGTCCCTGATCCATCTGGCCCAGGTGCAAGGTGCCCGGATGGACCTGACCGTTTTCACCCCCCGGTCACTTCCGGAGCCGGAGCTTCAGAGCCTGGGGAACCGGGTGGCAGCGGATATCGGGCGCTCCCTGCGGGTTCTGGGTGTGGTGGACCCCGGTCTCCTTGGTGGCATCAAGCTGCTGGTGGGCAATACCCTGGTGGATGGCACGCTGGCCCGCCGGCTGGAGCTGTTGCGGGAACAGCTGGTGTAGCCAAGGGTTACAGCACTGGAAAAATGATGATTAATACGGAGTAAAACACGGTATGGCTGTAGAATTTGACACCGGTAAGATCACCGCGATGCTGAAAGAGGAGCTCGAAGCCTTTGAGGTGGAGCTGGATGTAGCCGAGGTAGGTGAGGTGATCATGGTGGGTGACGGTGTCGCCCGGGTGCACGGATTGGATAATGTGATGGCCTCGGAATTGGTGGAGTTCCCTCATGGTGTATTCGGCATGGCTTTGAACCTGGAGGAGGACAATGTCGGTCTGGTTCTGTTTGGTGAGAGCCACCTGGTGCGGGAGGGCGACCTGGCCCGTCGTACCGGCCGGGTGGTGGAGATCGGCGTGGGTGCGGCCATGCTGGGTCGGGTAGTGAATCCTTTGGGTCAACCCATTGACGGGCGCGGGGAGATCAAGCCTGAAGAGTCTAAGCCTATCGAGCGGAAGGCACCTGATGTCATCTCGCGGCTGCCCGTCAAGGAGCCCCTGCAGACCGGCCTTAAAGCCATCGACAGCATGACCCCCATCGGCCGCGGCCAGCGGGAGCTCATTATCGGTGACCGCCAGACCGGCAAAACGGCCATCGCACTGGATACCATCATCAACCAGAAGTACACCCATAAAACGGATGCGCCCGTCTACTGCATCTATGTGGCAATCGGGCAGAAGGCCTCTACGGTGGCCACGGCGGTAGCCGAGTTGGAGCGGGCTGGCGCCATGGAGTATACCGTAGTGGTGGCGGCCAGCGCCTCCGAACCGGCACCCCTGCAGTTTATCGCCCCCTATGCCGGGGCCACCATCGGCGAATACTTCCGTGACCAGGGCAAGCATGCGCTGGTGATCTACGACGATCTCAGCAAGCATGCTGTGGCCTACCGGCAGGTATCGCTGCTGTTGCGCCGTCCCCCGGGCCGGGAAGCTTACCCGGGCGACATATTCTATCTGCATAGCCGCCTGCTGGAGCGCGCCGCCAAAATGAACGATGAAAACGGCGGTGGCTCACTCACCGCCCTGCCCATCATCGAAACCCAGGCCGGGGATGTGGCCGCGTATATCCCGACTAACGTGATCTCAATTACCGACGGCCAGATCTTTCTGGAGACCGGACTGTTCTACGCCGGCATCCGCCCCGCCATGAATCCCGGTATTTCCGTGTCCCGCGTGGGTGGCCACGCCCAGATCAAGGCGATGCGCAAGGTGGCCGGCTCGCTGCGCCTGGAGCTGGCCCTGTTCCGAGAGCTGGAGGCCTTCGCCAAGTTCGGCTCCGACCTGGACAAGGCCACCCTGCATCAGATTACCCGCGGTGAGCGGCTCAGGGAAATCCTTAAACAGAATCAGTTCCAACCCATGCCGGTGCAGGAGCAGGTAGCCATCATTTTTGCCGCCACCAAGGGCTACCTGGACGATCTGCCTATCGAGCGGGCGCGCGAATTCGAGGCGGGGTACCTGGACTACCTTCGAGCCAACGGTCGCCAGTACCTGGATACCATTCATGATACCGGCGAACTGACCGAGGAAACCGAGCAGGACCTGATGACCATAACGGACGAATTCATGAAGACTTTCGTCGCTTGACGAGAATACCCCATGGCCAGCCTGAAGGACATCCGGCGCCGGATCAATTCCGTTAAAAGCATTCAGCAGGTCACCAAGGCCATGAAGATGGTGGCGGCGGCCAAGCTGCGCCGCGCCCAGCTGAACATGCTCCAGGCCCGCCCCTATGCCAACCGCATCCGCGACGTACTTCACAGCCTGCTGCCGCAGATTGATCGGCAGCTGCTGCCGGTGCTCCAGGTACGGGAAGAGGTCCAGCGCAGTCTGATTGTGGTGGTGACCTCAGACCGGGGTATGGCCGGCAGCTTCAACACCAATCTACTCAAGGCGGCCCAGAAAAGGATTGATGAGCTGAGTCGGGAGCTGGTCGATCTGATCTGCATTGGCCGGAAGGGTAATGACCATTTCACCCGCCGGGGGTACCAGGTGGTGGCCGCCTACCTGGACTTCTGGTCCGAGCTCGGTTTTAATCACGCGATGGCCTTTGGCCGAGAGATCACTTCGCGCTATGTGGAGGGCTCGGTGGACCAGGTGTTGGTCTTCTTTAATCAATTCAAGAACATTCTTGTGCAGGAATTGCGCGAGGAACGCCTGCTGCCCCTGGTGCTGGAGGAAGGGGAGCCGATTGACACCAGCCAGGTGTTGTTTGAGCCGTCGGCGGCCGAGGTGGTGGACAGCCTGGTGCCCCGCCACCTGAACATTCAGGTGTGGCGCTATCTGCTGGAGTCGTATGCTTCCGAGCAGGCGGCCCGCATGACCGCTATGGATAATGCCACCAACAACGCCGAAGAAGTCATTGAACGGCTGCAGCTGGAGTATAACAAGGCCCGGCAGGCCAGCATTACCAAGGAGATTCTAGACATCGTGGGCGGTGCCGAGGCGCTGAGGCTGCAAGCGTGAGAATTGAACCGCAAAGACGCGCCAGGGATAGATACTCGAATAGCTTGGCGCCTTGGCGGTTACATAAAAATTTTATGGAGAGCAGATGAAAATAGGTAAGGTTTCCCAGATCATGGGTGCGGTGGTGGATGTGGTGTTTGAGGACGAGCATCTGCCGGAAATCTACCACGCCCTGGAGATCGACCGGGGCCACGGCGAGCGGCTCGTACTGGAAGTAAGCCAGCATCTGGGTGAGAATCTGGTCCGGACGGTGGCTATGGATTCCACAGACGGGCTGACCCGCGGCACCGCGGTCAAGGATACGGGTGAGCCCATCAGCATGCCGGTAGGGCCCAACACCCTGGGCCGCCTGCTGAACGTGATTGGAGAGCCTATTGACGGGAAGGGCCCCATTGAGACCGAGAAGCGTTATCCCATCCACCGTCCGGCGCCCAAGCACGAAGAGCTGAGCACCACCACCGAGATGCTGGAGACGGGCATCAAGGTCGTCGACCTTTTGGAGCCCTATACCAGGGGGGGTAAGACCGGGCTGTTCGGTGGGGCCGGCGTCGGCAAGACGGTGATCCTGCAGGAGCTGATCCGCAACGTGGCCACCGAACACGGGGGCTATTCGGTGTTCGGGGGCGTGGGTGAGCGCACGCGGGAAGGGAACGACCTGTACCTGGAGATGTCGGCCTCGGGGGTCATTGCGAAGACTTGCATGGTATTCGGTCAGATGACCGAGCCGCCGGGAGCCCGCCTGCGAGTGGCCCTATCGGCCCTGGCCGTCGCCGAGTACTTCCGTGACGAGGAAGGCAAGGACGT
>JBGVTM010000079.1 GCA_041862535.1 Candidatus Neomarinimicrobiota bacterium
TATGTGATTCCTGCTGGCGGGTGGGCGGCGATTCCTACCTCACGGACATCCGCACCGGCGAACGCCGCTCTTCGACAGATACCCTGCGGCACATCTGTGGATTTCCGCGCGATGTACGTGATTTCGGCCCCCAGGGAAAGGGCCTGTTGCGCGCTGGGAATATCCCCGTGTATCTCGAAGTTGAGTTCCCGAACCGGATCTTTCAGGGTCGTTTCGACAGTATCATGAGGGAGGATAGAATAAGCCTCATTCCCACCGGGCAAGAAGAGACGATCACCCTGCCATTCGAAGCCATTCAGTCCATATCCGTCGAAAAGACTCATCGACTGCAAGTCCGCGTACAGGACTGCCTGTACGATCTCAACCTGTGTAAGAAGGGATGCGCCCTGCAGTGGACTGTTTACCTGAAGGACATGCTGCCCCATCTCGATCGCTACCTCAGCCGCCCCATGAGCGGGCATTACCTGAAACCTGTTACCAGCGCTTCACCGCCTGAATCGAGCCCTTTAAAGGAGAGCGTATGACCACACCCTGGGACCTTTCGGTCAACCTGAAAGATGTCGTCCTGGACTTCACCTGGCTCAGCATCCTGCTCATTGCGGGAGCGGCCCTGCGCCGCTATGTGCCCTTCTTCCGGAAGTACCTGGTGCCCAATAATATCATCGGCGGCTTTCTGGGCCTGCTCATCGGTCCCCAGATCCTGGGACTCACCGGCTTCTCCGTCGAACGCTTCGGCATCTATGTGTACCACCTGCTGGCACTCGTGTTTATAGCCCTCGGCCTACGACAGGAAAAAACCAGGTGGGGCACCGGACCCATCAGCACCGGTTGCGGAATGCTTACTATTCTGCTGATTCAGGCTTTCGTGGGGCTCATCATTGCGCTGGGGCTCGTGTACACCCTTTTTCCAGACCTCTTCCCGGGACTTGGTTTGCTGGTGCCGCTCGGCTTCGGCATGGGACCGGGCCTGGCCTATACCATGGGCCATAGCTGGGAGCACTTCGGTTTTGAAGGGGGTGGCGTAGTAGGCCTGACATTTGCCGCGATTGGGTTTCTCATCGCCTATTTCGGAGGCATCCTGCTGATCCAGCGGGGCATCCGCAAGCGGGAAACCACTCTCATCAGTGACATCGACCAGATCAGTGAGGAGGTGCGTCGCGGAGTCCTCAAGGAACCACCTCTGCCGTCAGCCGGGCTGCTCACCATCGCCTCGGAAGCCATGGAACCCATGGCCTTTCAGGTCGGTATGATCGGGGCCCTTTACCTGATAACCTATGCCATCACCTTCGGCCTGGCCAAACTGATGATCAGTGCCGGGCTGGTTGATTTCACACCCACCCTCTGGTCCTTCCACTTTCTGGTGGCCATGCTGGTCTCCCTGGGTGCCCGCAAGGCTCTGGACCTGACCGGCCGCAGCTATACCATCGATCGGGGGCTCATGAACCGCAGCAGCGGCCTGTGCATGGACTACCTGGTGGTGGCTTCCATCGCCGGCATCAGTCTGGCCGTGGTCTGGACCTATTGGCTGCCCCTCCTGCTGATCTCCGTGCTGGCGGGGATCGGCACTTATGCCTGGCTGCGCTGGATCATGTGGCGGGCCTTCGACGATTACCACTTCGAACGCTTTATAAGCCTGTTCGGCGATTTGACCGGTACCATCAATTCCGGGCTGGTACTGGTGCGGGTCACCGATCCCGAGTTCGATACCACCGTGGCCGAGGACCTGGTCTACGGCAGCGGCATTGCCCTGATGTTCGGCTTCCCCCTGCTGGTAGTCCTCAACCTGCCCATGAACGTTTTCGCCAATACCCTCCAGGGCTATTGGATCACGGTGGGGATCATAGTGGCCTACTTTATCTTCATTATCGCCCTCTGGCGGGGGATCAAGTTCCTGCGCTTCCGGGCGGATAAACCGGTCCACCTGCGCACCTAGATGGGTTCCGTCGACCGCCGTCCCACCACCTTGCTGCTGGCCAACGGGGCCGCTTTCCGGGGGATAGCCTTCGGTGCCATAGGCGAAACCGCCGGCGAGGTCTGCTTCAACACCGGCATGACCGGCTACCAGGAAGTCCTCACCGACCCCTCCTACGCAGGCCAGCTGGTGACCATGACCTACCCCCACATCGGCAACACCGGCGTCAATCCCGAGGACGTGGAGTCCGGCCGCATCCAGGTGGCGGGCTTCATCGTCCGCGACGGCGTGACTACCCCCTCCAACTGGCGCATGACCGTGCCCCTGGAAGACTACCTGGTCGCGAACGGCATCGTGGGCATCCAGGGCATCGACACCCGCATGCTCACGCGCATGATCCGCTCCGAAGGCGCAATGAACGGGATCATCTCCAGCGAAGGCACCGACCTGGAAGGCCTGCGGGAGCGGCTGAAGGCGGTCCCCGCCATGACCGGCCTGGACCTGGCCTCACGCGTGACCACCGATCGGCCCTATGCTTGGGGCGATGGGGAGGGTAAATACCGGGTGGTGGCCTACGATTTCGGCATCAAATGGAACATCCTGCGTATCCTGGAGGGCCGTGATTGCGCCGTGACGGTGATGCCGGCCCATACCCCCGCTGGCGAGGTACTGGCGATGAAGCCCGACGGGGTGTTCCTGTCCAACGGTCCCGGCGATCCGGCGCCGGTGAAACCGGCCATCGCGGCGGTCAAGGAACTGCTGGGAGCGGTGCCGGTTTTCGGCATCTGCCTGGGTCACCAGATCCTGGCCCTGGCCCTGGGCGCAAAGACCTACAAGCTCAAGTTCGGCCACCGCGGTACCAACCACCCGGTCAAGAACCTGGAGACAGGCAAAGTCGAGGTGACCAGCCAGAACCACGGCTTCGCGGTGGAGGCCGACTCCCTGGACGAGTCCGTCGCCCGCGTAACCCACATCAACCTGAACGACAACACCGTAGAAGGCTTACGTTGCTTAAAAATTCCGGCCTACTCGGTGCAATACCATCCGGAGGCCTCCCCGGCCCCCACGACGCGCGGTATTTGTTTGATGAGTTCATAAGATTGATGGGATAACTCACCCCCTCCGCCGCTGGCGGTGTCCCCTCTCTTATAATAGAGGGGAAAAGAGGAACACTGATCGGATCTTGGTGATGGCTGGAGGTGTTTTTCGTCAGCATTATCGGATTAAAGCCATCCGTGGTGTTGCCCGCCGGTTGCGTAAACGACAAACCAGCAGTGAGGACTTACTATGGCAGGCACTACGGAATCGCCGGTTTTCCGGTTTGAAGTTCCTGCGCCAGCATCCCATTGGTGCCTCTGTCGTTGACTTTTACTGCCATGAGAAACGGCTCGCTATCGAAATTGACGGGCCGGTCCATTATATGAAGGATATAGCCGAGCGTTACCGAGCACGCCAGGAACTAATCGAGGCCTACGACATCCGCTTCTTCCGCTGTAAGTCTGAGGAAATTGAAAGCAATATCGCGGGAGTACTGGCCAGATTGACGCAGGCGGTGAAGCAGCGTGACTCCGCTCCCCTCTCCCCGCCTTTGGCGGGACAGGCTGACAAAGAGAGGGGAAGACACGCAGTGTCTGGGGTGAGTTTGTCTTACCACCCTGAGGCCTCCCCCGGCCCCCACGATGCCCGCTACCTGTTCGAGGAATTTATCCGGCTGCTGGGAAAATAGCGATCAGCGATCAGCGTTCAGCAATCAGTAGTCAGCATCTAGCGGCTGGAAAGAGGAGTGCCGCTTACAGGACCCACGGCCCGTCGGTATACGGGTTTGCCAGCCGGCGCGACTTAGAAGGCCGTTGCTCTCCCGTCGACAAAAGAAAAAAGGTGACCAGAAATGATGACAAAGACCCCCAACCAATAGATTATAAGCCTAAGGCTCGTCCATCGAGAAAAATTGGCATAGACAAGAGAGAGAACATATGGGAATAGAATTTTAATTTCTATCATTTTCTTTAGAAATAAAGGATGGGTATGTAAATTTTAAAGGTATTCTCGAATATTGCGATTTATACATTTACGATTTATTTGTTCTATCGTTTCTAGCCTATCGCAAGATATGCAATATAGCATTATTAAAAGAAGGAGAAAATAGAACCATGTCATTATTAACTGATGTAGATATCCAAAAAGCGTTGGGTAAGGATATTGTTATAGAGCCTTTTTCGAAAGACTCACTCACACCAGTAGGCTATGACTTCACTGTTGGGAATTACGTATTATCGCTTGAGCAAGGTTTGCTAAATCCAAATCACCAGGGATTCTATGAGCTTCCTCCAAAAAGCACCGTGCAAATCCTAACAAAGGAGTCGCTTTGGGTCTCCGGGAGGATTGGGGGTACATTTCACTCAAAAGTCTCACTTGTTTCAAAGGGTCTTTCGCATATATCTACGACGCTTGATCCTGGATGGTATGGTCCGCTACTAATCACGATACGCAACAATATAGATAAGCCTATTCGAATTGGA
>JBGVTM010000080.1 GCA_041862535.1 Candidatus Neomarinimicrobiota bacterium
CCCGCCGGTATTAAACCTTCATCACCGGTGGCATAATGCAACTGCAACTGTCCGGAGTCTATTGGTTTAGCAGACAGTCTTTCGGGACGAGGCAGGCGTGTTTGCGCTTCACTGGAGAGAAAGGTAAGCCAACGGGGATCATAACCGGCGGTCATCTGGAAGCCACACAGGTTCACGGAGTTAGTGAGCCCCACCGGGACAGTAACCGTCCGGCCGGGCTCGGCTTCACTGGCAGCGGGGGCAAAGACGCCCCGCACCACACCGACCGGGAACGATCCGGCGACGGTGGTTTGACGCAGGGTGTGCCCGCGCTCATCAGACAATACCACCTCCTCCAGGTCCAGCCCGATCAGACCCTCAGGGGCCTCGGGCAGCACGCGGTAAGCAATCGTGACTACCGGCCCCCGGCCGACAGAGATGGGGGTGTTAGAAAAGGAAGATTCAATCAGGCGCAGGGCTCCCTTTCCCAGTCCGGTGTGGGCTACATGGGCATCCGCCGGGAGCCGGGGGGTGCCGCGAACTTCCACAACCTGCAAAGCATCCGAGGCCGCCCGGATGACGAGCTGAAAGGCCATTACCGGCCGGGGATTGTCCATGAAAATGGACACATAACCGGTGTCACCCGGTTGGGTAGGAGCACCGGTTCCAACCCGCAGCTGCGCCAGCTGCACCTCAATCGCGACGGCACCACCCGCCACGCGGGCACTATATGCCCCTCCGTGGGCATCGGAGATTACCACCTCCCCGACATCCAAATTGACTTTCGCCGGGATCATCGCATCGACATCCATCAGCAGCAGCAGGACGGTCCCTTCACGCGGTGGTATCGTCGTTAGCCGCGGTGAGAAACCCACCACCGACCAACTCTCGCCAGGAGTATCCCGCTCCAGATAGAATATCCAATCCGGGGGAACATGGTCACCCAACACCACTCTGGGATTGGTAAGTAACCCTGGGGGAATGTCCTGAAACTCAAAACGGATACCAGCCACGGGATCATCATTCTTCATACTAATAGGGATCGCCACTTCATCCCCGGCGAGAGCCCGGGTTTGACCGACGGCGAAATCCACCCAGCTCACAGGGGTAGCCGCAACTCCATTTGACGGGCCTGACTCAAACTGGCCGTCATAGATCGCCGTCACGGCATAACCGTAGGTCTGGCCGTTGACCACCGCTGTATCCAGGTAAGCCAGATTATCCGCCCCGACAGTGACCAGGAGGGTTTCTCGCCCGCGGGGAACTGGCAGCTCCAGGTCGCGATAGATGGCATATCCGGTCACCGGCAGCACTTGCCGTTCGATTAGCGGTGCAGGTGCGGGGATCGGAGTCAGGGAGCCAGCCGTGGGCCGATAGCCCTGAGCCACCGCTTCAGCTTTGATGGATGAGAGCGCCCGCGGGGCATACACTGAGGGATGTTCAGGGGTCAAAATCCGTCCGATGCCCGGTCGTTGGCCGGGTTTAACGCCGAACGCGGCCAACTGGCGCCGGATACCATCAATCCGGTCCATGCGGCCCAGGATGAAACCATATTCCAGGGCCCAGAAAGCCGTCCGGTGCTGGCCGACAGCCCCCAGGTGGGTCAGCCCGCTTACCAGACCGCGGGCCTGAGCATGGCTGGTTGTGATGGCGTCGCCGTAGTCCATTTCGGAGCGCGGAGGGGTAGCGGGATACTCGATTCCATCCATGAAACTCCCATCCGATCCGGTCAGGGCTTCCGGGGTTCCTGCGTCTTCAGCGACGATCCGGGCACCAAAATAGCGACTGATAAAGCTGGGGCCAATATCCCAGATGATATCCTGTCCGATGAGCCAGACCCTTCCACCCCGCTTGAGAAAAGCAGCCAGATTGGCCTGATCGTTGGGCGTGAGTGTCGGGTGATAGCCCCACTCGTAACCCGTCATCCAGATAATGATATCAACGTGCTGGAGTGCTTCCCGATCGGGGCCATCGGCGCCCACCGGGACGCTGAAGTAATCGAAGGCGTAGCCGGCACTGGTGAGATCGTCAGCCATCTGCCCACCCACATCCAGGTATGGTAGACCCAGCTGGGAGGCATCGTCATCTACCAGGAGGATAGGTTCCTTTCCGACACCGCCATCGGTTGGAGCCGCCCAGCTCAGGGGCACCACCCCGTCCTGGCCCGACAAGGCAACCAGGTTCCGTGGTGGATCAAGATAGCCCGGAAAGACCGCCATTCGGCCAGGAATAGTCCGGGAGACCAACCGCTCCTGTCCCTCACGCTCCATGACGCGCACGTCCGCCGCATATACCCCGATATCCGTGCGATAGGCGGCCGAGTCCACCGCGAAGGCTATCTCCAGAATCTCGCCCGCGCCAGGCCCCATTTCTTTCCCCGCCTGAGCATAGAGCCAGATCCATATCCCACTGTCGGCCGGTTCCCATTCCAATTGAAACTTATCTAAGCGGCCAGAGGCAACCACATCCAGCGGCTCAAGCAGATCAGGCTCCCACCAAAGGCTGAGCTGAATTCCCACCACGGGTCCGGTATTGGAGAGCCGGAGGGATAGATCGGCCCTCTCACCCTGGTCCGCCTGGGCTTCGCCAATAATCAGCTCCACAACCTTCCCCAAGTTTAGGGCGCCATCCTGACCCCTGGCTGGTAGCGCGCTGCCTATCGGATCGGAGACGATGACGGCTTCCAAGGACAAGGGCACGTAGTCCCGGGATGCGGTACCGCGCGGGATTATAAAGACCAGCCGCATGACCGGTCCCACTCCCGGGGCGATGTTGCTGCCAGCCGGGTCAAACACGAGGATCCGGCTGCTTCCGGCCCTGGGGAGCTGAAGCCGGTCGATCCGCCACCCGGGTGTGCGGTCCGTGCTGAGTACCGAATCCAGGATCGGGACTCCTTCTCCGTGATACAGATCCACTTGCAGGCCGCCTACTTCATCCCACTCGTTGTAGAGCTCCACCGGCACCATCACGGTATCGGTGTCGGCGGGAACGGTGATATGCGGCAGGGCGAGCACGATCCTGGCACTGTCAGGGCCGGCCCATTCGACAGGCTCAGGACTAGCCTGGGCACCAAGGGATTGCCCACTTAAAAATAGTAGCCCAACCGCCGGGACCAGCGAGCGGAAACGATCAGCCAGGTGGAGGAAATCACTCAACGCATACTCGCACATGATATGTAGTATTCGAAAGGGAAATTGAGTGCTCGAAATATATGCCGCAAGGACTTTTACAAGCGCGAGAGTGGTCGTTACGGCAGGGAAAGGCGGCTTTGACAGGCCGGTGCTGCCCACAGTTGGCGAGAAACGAAACGCCGGTGATAGGTGGCGTTCAGGCCAGAGCCGCCAGACCAGCCGCCAGGTCGGCTTCCAGGTCGGCCAGATCTTCGATACCCACGGAAAGACGCACCAGTCCGTCGGTCAGACCGATGGCTTCACGCCTTTTCCTGGGCACGCTCGCATGGGTCATAAGGGCCGGATGCTCCACCAGGCTCTCAACCCCACCCAGGCTTTCAGCCAGGGTGAAGACCTCCAGGTGCCGGATAAAGGCTTTAGCCCGCTCCAGGGAACCGGTATCAAGGCTGATCATGCCGCCAAAAATCGGCCGACCATCTGGAGTGCGCTGTTGCCTGGCCGCCAGTTCGAATTGGGGATGGTCCGGCAGACCGGGGTAATAGACTTTTTTTACCGCGGGATGCCCCTCCAAAAGTTGAGCCAGGGCCAGGGCATTGCGGCTGTGCTGCTCGATGCGTACCGGCAGGGTTTTGAGCGAGCGGGAGGTGAGCCAGCAATCGAAGGGAGACGGCACCGCGCCCACCGATTTCTGGACGAAATAGAGATCTTCGGCCAGGTTATCTTCGTTCGTGACCAGCGCCCCCATGAGGACATCACTGTGACCGGCCAGATACTTGGTGACGCTATGGAAGGAAACGTGGGCGCCCAATTCCAGGGGCCGCTGGCAATAGGGGCTCATGAAAGTATTATCCACGATACACAGCAGGTCCCGGTCCCGAGCCAGCTGGGCAGTGCGCTCAATATCGGTGAGGTTCATCATCGGATTACTGGGGGTTTCAATCACGATGGCCCTAGTGGACGGTTCAATAGCGGCGGCGATATTGTCCACCGAACTGCTATTGACCCAGCTGACGCTGATATTGAAACGGTTAAACACTTGGGTGAGTACCCGATAGGTACCGCCGTAAACGTCTTCCCCCACTACAACGTGGTCGTCAGCACTGAAATGCATCACCAGGGCGGACAGCGCCGACATACCCGAAGCAAAGGCGACCCCGTGCTTACCCCCTTCTAATGAGGCCAGGTTCCGTTCCAGATTGGCCCGGGTGGGATTGTGGACCCGGCTGTAGACGAATCCCCGATGAACTCCTACATCATCCTGGGCGTAGGTGGTGGTCTGGTGAAGCGGTGGCACGATTGACCCGGTAGCCGGGTCAGGTTCCTGGCCTACATGGATAGCGCGGGTGGCGAATTTCCCCTCTAACTTCCGTGACACTTCTTGTACTTCTTCCCGCTACCACAGGGACACGGATCATTGCGGCCCACCTTTTCACCTACCTGGACCGGTTTCCGCTGGGCTGGAGGCATCTGGGCGCCTGCCATGCCAGCCATGGCCGGCTGGGCCTGAGGCTGCTGGGAAGCTGGCCCACCAGTGGCAGCAAAGCCCAAATTGACCGCTTCCGCGTGGGAGGTCTGGAGCTGCCGCCCTACCCGCTGCAGCCGGGGCCGCTGCTCCTCCAGCCCCGCGATCCGCACCCCGAACAGCCGCCGCAGCGTGGCCCGGTTGATGTCATCCAGCATCTCCACAAACATGCCGAAGGCTTCCGACTTGTACTCCAGCAGGGGATTCTTCTGACCGTAAGCCCGGAGGTTGATCCCCTCCCGCAACTGGTCCATGCTGTACAGGTGCTGTTGCCATTTCTCGTCAACGGTGCGGAGTACCACGTAGCGCTCAAAGTGAGCAAAGGCCTCCGGGTCGGCCAGGGAACGCTTTAAAGTATAGTGAGCCATTCCCTGTTCCTGGATCACCTGTTTCAACGCTTCCGGATCACCGGCTAATTCCCCATCAGTTTGGAAGTCCATGAGGAGGATATTCCCCAGCTCATGGCGCAGGGCCTCGGTATCGATCATCCCGTCGGTTACCACCAGGTCAGACTGCAGGATGCTGCCGATCAGCTCTGAGACCATCTTATCTATCTCAGCCAGCAGATCCTCGCCATGGAGGGCGTAGTTGCGGCGGTCGTAGATAATCTCGCGCTGTTGGTTCATCACGTCGTCATATTCCAGCAGGTGCTTACGGATGCCAAAGTTGCGGGTCTCCACCCGCTTCTGGGCCCGTTCAATGGACTTAGAGACGAAACGATGGGTGATAACTTCGCCTTCAGGTAGTCCCATGCGGTCCATGATGCGGGCGATCCGATCGGAGCCGAACAGGCGCATGAGGTCGTCTTCCAGGCTCAGGAAAAAGACCGAGCTGCCGGGATCGCCCTGTCGTCCGGAGCGTCCGCGGAGCTGCAGATCAATCCGGCGGGCCTCGTGGCGCTCAGTCCCCAGGATATGCAGGCCACCCAGGTCAGTGATACCGGTCCCGAGCTTGATGTCGGTGCCGCGGCCGGCCATGTTAGTGGCGATGGTCACGGCGCTGCGCTGCCCCGCTCGGAGGACGATTTCGGCCTCCCGCTGGTGCTGCTTGGCATTCAACACGTTGTGGGGAATGCCCCGCCGCTTGAGCATCCGGGATAGCGTCTCCGAGACCTCCACCGAAATGGTGCCCACCAGCACCGGCTGGCCCCGGCGGTGGCGGGTCTCGATCTCATCGAGAATGGCGTTGTACTTCTCCCGCTTGGTCTTGTAGACCATGTCATCCTGATCCGAACGGATAACCGGTTCATTGGTGGGGATAACCGTTACTTCGAGCTTATATATCTGGGTGAACTCCTGGGCTTCGGTGGCGGCGGTACCGGTCATGCCAGACAGTTTCTCGTACATGCGGAAATAATTTTGAATGGTGATGGTGGCGATGGTTTGGGTCTCCTTTTCGATCACCACCCCCTCTTTGGCCTCCAGGGCCTGGTGCAGCCCATCGCTGTAGCGTCGGCCCGGCAGGATGCGACCGGTGAACTCATCGACTATCAGCACTTTGCCATCCTGAACCACGTACTCCACATCTTTCTCGTACAGGGTGTAAGCCCTGAGCAGCTGGCTGATGTGGTGGATGGTGTTGCTCCGTTCGCTGTGAAGCTCCTGTATCTCTCCCTTCCTCCGTAGCCTTTCTTCCGTGGTAAGGTTGGGATCGTTCTCGATGGCTGCAAAGACTTCACCCAGGTCCGGAATGACGAAAGCGTCGGGATTGTCGGGCGAAATCTTCAGGCGCCCCTGCTCAGTAAGGTCGATGATATGACCCTTTTCATCAACGAAGAAGAACAGCTCCTCGTCCAGCTCATGGAGCTTCTTGTCCCGCAGGTAGTCATTCTCCACCGAGCGCACGGCCGCCTGGACCCCGGTCTCCTGAAACATTTTCATCAGCTTGCGGTTCTTGGGCATCCCCCGGCTGGCAATGAGGAGTTTGGTAGCGGCAGCGTACTCCTCCCGTTCCCATTCCCGTTCAGCCTCCGCCACCAGCGAGTTGACCAGGTTGGTCTGACTGCGGATAAGCTGCTCCACCTTGGGCTTGACTTCTACATAGAGGGTATCGGTGGGAGTATCCACCTGGCCGGAGATAATGAGCGGCGTGCGGGCCTCATCGACGAGCACCGAGTCCACTTCATCCACGATGGCATAAACATGGCCCCGCTGCACCTGATCTTCGGGACTTACCGCCATGTTGTCCCGCAGGTAGTCAAAGCCAAACTCGTTATTGGTACCATAGGTGATATCGCAGGCATAGATCTGACGGCGCTCATCGGGGCCCATGCGGTTGAGTATGCACCCCACCGACAGGCCTAACAGCTCATAAATCTGCCCCATCCACTGGCTGTCGCGCTCCGCCAGGTAGTCGTTCACCGTGACGATATGCACCCCGCGCCCGGTAAGGGCATTCAGAACCACCGGCATAGTGGCCACCAGGGTCTTGCCCTCACCGGTTTTCATCTCGGCAATCCGCCCTTTGTGAAGGACAATGGCACCCAGCAGCTGAACGTCAAAGGGGATCATATCCCACACCATGGCCTGACCCAACACCTTGAACTCCTTGCCCATCAGACGCCGGCAGGCGTCCTTGACGATGGCAAAGACCTCGGTCATACGGCTTTCCAGCGTCTCCTGTTCGACGCGGTAGATCTCCTCATCGCGTTCAGCGCTGTCCGGCATCGCCTGCTTGACCGCCTCCCGGGCATCAGCCACTTCCTGGCGGATCTCCCTCAAGCGACCCACCAGGTCTTCCAGAGGTTTTCCCTCCAGGGTGGCATAGATGGCATTGATTTCCGCTACCAGGGGTCTGAAACTGCGGATGTCCCGCTCGGACTTGGTGCCACCTAAAATCTTTTGAATCAAATTCATGCGCTTACAGCTCCACGGCCTGAGCCGCTGTTCAATTTCCCTTCCAGAATATCATGGTACACGGCATCCAGGATACCGTTGATAAAGCCTGGACTGTCATCGGTACTGTACTTCTTGGCAATTTCGATGGCCTCACTGATGCTCACTTTCAAAGGTACATTATCAAAGTTAACCATTTCTACAATCGCGAGTTCCAGTATAAGTCGATCAATCAGTGTCACGCGCCCCAACTCCCAGTGTTCCAGTTTGGAAGCAATAGTCTGGTCCGCCCAGTCCTGGCGTTTCAGAGCCTGTCTCACGAGTTCCAGGCAATAGCCTTGAACCTCTTCCGGGAGCGCTTCTTCGCCTTCAGCGGCCAGGAAGTCAATGGTCTCTTCCGGCCGGCTGCCACCAAGGTTGGCGGCGTACAGACACTGCAGGGCCATTTCGCGGGCGCGCCGCCGAACCTTTCTGGTAATTGGCTACCCCCTTCTGAATACCCGGCTGGGAGTGCTGGTATAAAAGGTCTTGAACTTGGCGACGGCCCGAATACGGTACTCAGCCAAGCGATCGGAGGCTACGCTGGTAGGAATTCCCTCCGCAGCCGACATCTTGAAAATTTCCATTAGCGTGTCGTAGATCCCCTCGGCCTGTTTGAAGGCCCGCTCGCGGTTGTAGCCCTCCAGCTCGTTAGCTACATTGATGAGACCCCCGGAGTTGATCGCATAATCGGGAGCGTAGAGAATATTCCGTTTGAGCAGGGCGGCCCCGTGCTCCTTGGAGGATGCCAGCTGGTTATTAGCCGCCCCGGCCACAATCGGTGCCTTGATTTCGGGAATGGTCTTATCGTTCAAGACCGCCCCCAAGGCGCAGGGAGCGAAGACGTGCAC
>JBGVTM010000081.1 GCA_041862535.1 Candidatus Neomarinimicrobiota bacterium
GAGGTTCCTGAAAAGGAGCAGCGCCGGGCCTATGATCCCGACTGCTACCTCTGTCCGGGCAATGAGCGGGCGAGTGGTGCCCGAAATCCTGAGTACGCCAGCACCTATGTCTTCGATAACGATTTCAGCGCTCTGAGCCTGGAGACGCCGTCCAGGCGGAGCAATATAAAGGATCTGCTGGTGGCCCATGGCGAACCGGGGATTTGCCGGGTGGTCTGTTTCTCGCCCCGGCACGACCTCACTTTGGCGGAGATGGGCGTTGGCGATATCCGCCGGGTCGTGGATGTTTGGACTGAAGAATATGCCCGTCTGGGGTCTCTGGAAAGTATTGGCTATGTCCAGATCTTTGAGAATAAGGGGGCCATGATGGGGTGCAGCAATCCCCATCCACATGGTCAGATCTGGGCCGAAAGATCGCTACCTGTCGAGGCGGAAAAGGAGGATTGGAACCTGCGGGCATATGCAGATCGGATGGGAAGCTGCCTCATTTGCGATTACGTAGCGCTTGAGATAGAGAACCGGGAGCGGCTTGTAGTCACTAACAAGCACTTCGCAGCGCTGGTACCTTTCTGGGCGGTGTGGCCTTTCGAAACAATGGTTGTAAGCAAGCGACATCTGAAGGACCTATCGGAGTTGAGTGAAGACGATAAGGACGCCTTTGCCGATATTCTGAAGCGACTGACTACCAGATACGATAATCTCTTTAAGACGTCGTTTCCCTACTCGGCTGGCATCCACCAGTCACCTACCGATGGTGACTCACACCAGGAGTCCCACTTCCATATGCATTTCTACCCGCCGCTTCTGAAATCTGCAACTGTGAAAAAGTTCGTGGTGGGCTACGAAATGCTGGCGAACCCGCAGCGTGATCTGCTCCCGGAAACTAGCGCTGCAGCCTTGAGAGACCTATCAGAAGTACATTACCGCCAGCTTGGACCGGTAATATAAGGCCACCGCCTCTCCCGGCACTCACCATTCCCGCGATAAAGGGGCTATTTTTATTCTGCACAGCTTGATGTTATTGCAGCTAAGCGCGCCGGTCGGTTAGTCTCGGATTTCTGAATGCTCGGGCCCTGAGTTTTTAAAATAAGTCTTAAAAATGTCTTTCCAGGTCACGATTCCCTCTATGCCGCCTTCCCGGGAGATAACCGGCAGGCACGATACGTTATTGTCTAATAGTATACGAGCTGCATCGGCAACGCTGGTTTCCCTGGTGGCGGTGATAGGCCTGCGGCTGCATATCTGATGGGCCCGCCTGCTCAGGATGGCCCGGTCGCGCGGGAGCTCATCCAGCGTGCCCAGCCACGGGCTTAGTGCCTTCAGGAGATCACGATCGGAGATCACCCCAAAGAGTCTTTTATTCTCGACTACCAGAAGGTGGTGAAACTTGACGTGATCAAAGATTTCCTTAATTGTCTTGAGCGAAGCGTCCGGATCGACCGTCACCACTTCAGTGGTCATGATGGAGCCGATAGCCATTTTTTATCTCCAACGTACGTCTAGAAATCTGTTAACCACTATGGTTCAAAACTACGGGGTAATCGACGAAATTCCAAGATTCTGCAGATACGCACTCTGAGGTCTGTAGTGATTCTGTTTAGCATGCTCGGCCAGACCATGCTCTCAACTGTGCTCTAGGTCCGATTTCGTATCCCGTAAGACATGTTAAAGGTTAGTAGCGGTAGGGGCGATCCGCCAGTTGGCGGTCGACCTCCTGCTCACAAAGTGGCACTGACGTTTCTTCAGGTTATTATTTGCCAGGGCTAACAAACTATTTACAACTCTTGGAGATGCTAAAAATATACCTTATTATATCATAAGAAGCTGCCGGAGAGCTTCTCAGATTAATAATGTTCCGGCGAGAACTTTCGATCCATCTCAATAATGATAAGAGGGTGTGCTATGAGAATTCTTTTTTTGACACGTAAGTCATTAATTCCGAGGCTTAGCATCCTGGCTGGCATGGCAATCCTTCTTTTGCTGGCTTGTCAACCAGTAAGAGAAATTGCTCCACACTATATTCTCCCTCAAATCGAACCGGATAGTTTCATTTTATTCTATCCTCCTGAAGCCTACGAGAAACAGATAGAAGGGAAGGTTATACTGCGGTTACGGATAGAGAAAGAGGGCAACGTGAGTAAAGCGGAAGTGCTTACATCTTCCGGCTATGACATTCTGGACAACGCAGCGCTGGAAATGGCTCGGACTGTCCGTTTTACACCGGGGCTGGTCAGTGGTGAACCTCGAGCGCTCTGGATAACCTGGCCGATAGTTTTTGAGTTGACATCTAAGCGATTGTTATCCTTAGATTTATTGGAGTGGCGACGTGGAGCATTAGAGTATCAGTCAACAGCTTCAGCGGGAGATCTCCAAAGCCGTCAGATTGCCCAAAGGGATCTACTAAGACATTACGTCCACCTGGCGAACAGAATGGTGAACAGCCGTTCGGTTTTTCCCAACCGCACAATTATGGATGTTGTTACACCGGACATACGCGATTCATGGGTGGAATATCAAGATGTCTGGCCGTTGACGTTTGTTCTATTTCAGGATTATATCCAACGCTATCCCGACAGCGAGTCTTACGGTATGGCGGAAGACCATTTGGTGGATTATCTCATGAACGAAGTTTTTCTTCTGAAACAAGTTAGATCGGAAGGCACATACGTCGACAAGCCAAGACTAAGGCTGCTTAACAGCCTAACCCAGTATTTACAAGAGCATTATCCGGGGGCTTTAAGACAAAATTAGACCTGGCTAAGGAGTAGGTGAGTTCCATATTCACCTGGCAGATTCCGCTACTGTCGGTATCAGAACGATCGTTTGATTACCCCGGGCTTCGGGCTGAAATGGACCGCTGCGGAATACCGGGAGGAAGTCTTTCCAAGCTCTCATTCTTGGCCTAGCTAAAGGTCTCCAGGATGGGGAATAAGTATGAATGATCCACGCTATAGCTGGACCTAAAGCCTGCTTTATTTTCAAGTCACATCACAAAACTCGAGCAACATAAGAAATGGATTTTATGATGCATGCAAAAAATAGTTCTTCGGTGAGATTTGCACTCTCGGTCTTAATGCTTGGTCTTGTTCTTTCTCGAGCGTCAGCTGGGACTACTGCCGAGCATCCCAGACTTATCCTGACCCCGGAGCGGGTATCCACACTCCAGACATACGCGGCGACTACTCATCTAGACCTCTGGAATTGGGCTCAACAGAATGCCGAAGAATTCAGTCAGGAGCCCATTCCTGAAATGGCCGATGCAGATAACAGGTATCGCTACATCGGTAACACCATGCCGGCGCTGGGTTTGACCTATCTCATGACCGGAGAAGCCCGGTATCTGGAATCGGCTGAGGCCTGGCTCACTGCGCTTCTATCAGTGCCGGATTGGAAGGGAAGTCAGAATCTGGGACGTTCTTCGTGGGCAATCGGTTGTGCGCTACTCTATGACTGGCTTTACGAGGAGCTCCATGAAGAAACCCGTAGCCGGATAGCAGAACGACTGCCCCTGGAAGCAGGCATCATCATGAAAGAAGCCTCCACCTGGCGGCCACTCAGCAACCACCTGCTGATCGAAACCGCGGCCCTGGGTATCATCGGTCTGGTACTGGCAGGAGAGGTCGGTGATACGGAGGTCTTCCTGAATCAGGCCGATGATTGGACCCGAGACATTATTGATCATGCCCCGCGGGATGGTTCATGGGGGGAGGGAGTTCAATACTGGCAATACGGCTTGAGCCATTTCCTGATGTTCCTGGAAGCTGCATCAACAGCAGGATACAAGAACTACTATTCCGATTATGACTGGCTCAGAATCACAGGCTTTTTCCCCATTTATTTCTCGTTGCCAGGTAAACCGAGGGAAGTATTGAACTTCAGTGACTGCGATAGCAAGGGCTACAAACCCCCGTTCATATTATATCGACTGGCTTCGGTATATCAGAATGGCTATTACCAGGACTATGGTAATAAGCTATTGCGCCGCGAGCCACACAAGTTCAGCTGGATGGATTTTATTTGCTATGATCCCGGCGTTTCTCCCGTAAGTATTGATAACCTACCGGCATTGAAGCACTTTCCAGACAATGATTTTGTAGCTCTGCGAAGCAGCTGGCAGGACGATGCCACCGTCATTGGTTTTCGCTGTGGCCCGGCCCCCGGTCATCGTAATCAAGCGGATCCGCTCCTGGTTCAAGAGCGGGGCTTCGGCCCGGGCCATGGACATCCTGACATTAACAGTTTCTGCCTATTTGCCTATGGGGAGTGGCTGGCCACAGATCCAGGCTATACGCAGCTCAAGCTAACCGCTAATCACAATACTGTCCTGGTGAATGGTCATGGCCAGGCGGGGGCTGGTAGAAAATGGCTGGATTATATGGAGTTTGAAGCGCGGGAGCCTGCACCGGCGATTTTGCGGATCGAAAGTAATCCCGTCTATGATTATGTGTTGGGCGACGCCGGGAATATCTACGTCGATAAGGCGCAGCTAAGAAGTTTCCGCCGGCATTTGCTGTTCCTGAAGCCTGATATAATGGTGATCGCGGATGATTTGCAGGCGGCAAAGGACAGCCGGTTTGAGTGGCTGCTGAACGGACGGGAGGCTATCATCCAGCTGGAAAGCGAACAATATGCAATTGTGCGCAATGAGGCCCGACTGTGGGTTCATCCAATTTTGCCGGGGCACTATAATGCCAGTATCCAGCGAAGGGAACTGGACGCTTCGGATGTGGATGGAAGTATCGTGACCCTGAACCTGGCGGTGGACTCCCGCAAGGAAATTCGTTACTTGGTCATCCTTTGTGCACTCAAGGATGCAACCACGCCAACTCCTAGAGTGACCCTTAGCGGTGAGCAGCTCAAGATTCAACATCGTGGTAAAACCTGGGCGGTTAGAGTCTTGAAGTCTTCACAGATTACGCAACCTTCTGATGCGGTATTAATCGTCCAGGCTCCCCAGCCGCCGTCGAATCAGGATTACTATTTTGTAAGGGACGTCAAGTGAGACGCCCTTTTGGAACGTGAACAAGGAAAGGGTCAGATCCGATATGCAGGTTAGAACGCTCGTTGGAACGATTTTAGTTGTTGTCTTCGTGGGTGTTCATCTGGAGTCGGGGCTCCAGGCTCAAAAGGCTAGCCGGGCGTTCCCTGAGATCCCCCCGTCTGTACTGCCCGTTGCGAGGATGGATTATGACGATGGGCAAGACCCGATGGGCAGCCGGTTGTTCCGTACGACTAGTACCCGCACCCAAATCAACTTGAGTGGTTTCTGGGATTTCGTCCTTGATCCGGACAGCACCGGGGAGGAGAAGGGTTATGCTACCAACTTCCCCGAACCTGAAACCCGCCAGTGGGTTCCAGGTACC
>JBGVTM010000082.1 GCA_041862535.1 Candidatus Neomarinimicrobiota bacterium
ACTGAAAGCCAGCAGGTCCACCCCGCCAACCGTCACCTGGTGGGGAGAGAAGGATTCGAACCTCCGTAGACGTTACGTCGGCAGATTTACAGTCTGCTGCCATTAACCACTCGGCCATCTCCCCGAAATCTCATCCCTGCAGGAATCTGAGCCTCCGCATCAAGAACTGAGAAAAAACGCCACAAAAGCCAGTCAAAATTCCATAATTTCGAGCCACCAGCAGGATTCGAACCCGCGACCCTCTGATTACAAATCAGATGCTCTATCGACTGAGCTATGGTGGCATTTTCCTGCAAATAGCATAGCTATTTCAGTCTGGAAATTTAATATTTTATAAAATAAAATCAATAGGTAATTGTAACGGCGTGATTTGAGTATTGGGAGACTTTAGCCTTAGCCCTGATACTACCGCTGCAAATTCACGGCCAGGTCCCAAAGCAGGACTGTTGAATACCTGTATAAATGAATAAGTGGCTCATGGCTCGCTCTCGGCATGGTACTCACTATCGATAGGGAGGGCAGGGCTGAAACGCGGGCCTTAGCCTATTGCAAATCGGGACCATAAGGCACCCTTTCGCAGGCGGCAATCATTGATCGCGGTAGTAGGGACCTCCATTCGAAAGGAAATATATATCGCGGTCGAATCGTCACATCGATAGTAACAGATGCTGTCAGTAGAAATTGCCAGCTGGCAGGGACATCCCCAGCTATTCAAAGTAGCGCGCTAGTCCCGGTGCAATTATTCAGGAAAGGCAGGTCCGGGCTATGTTTTGCCGCCCCCTCAGGGATTCTGGCCTTTTTTCCAGATGGTGCCGCTGGGGGTATCTTCCAGTATGATGCCGCGGGTCCGGAGTTCGTTCCGGATGGCATCAGCCCTGGCCCAATCGCGGGCTTTTCTGGCCCTATCCCGTTCCTTGATCAGGGCTTTGATTTCCTCATCCGGCTCCAGCTCCAGATTAAAGTAAATCACGCCAAGGATATCGTCGTAACGTCGCAGTGCTTCCAGGCTTCTTCGAGCCGCCTGACGGGAAAGATCGTTCTCGTCCATGCGGTTGAATAACTCCTTGGCCCAGCCGAAGATGGCTCCCAGGGCCCCGGCAATATTGAGGTCATGGTCCAGGGCCGCCTCCACCGCCGCATCGGGGGGCACCAGCTGAGCACCGGTTTGTGAAGAGGGCACCTCCTCCAGGCGCCGCGCCAGCTCTCGCAGGCGGTTGATAGCCTTCTGGGACTCTCTGACCCTCGGAAAAGTGAAATTGAGTTTCTGCCGGTAGTGGGTGGCCAGGAGCGTATAGCGCACCGCCTCCGCCGAGAATTGCTTGTCCAGGATATCCCGCAAGGTGTAGAAATTGCCCAGTGATTTACTCATTTTCCTGCCCTCCACGATGAGGTGTTCACTGTGCAGCCACAGGTTCACAAAGGGTGTATCGAACATGCAGCGGCTCTGGGCAATCTCATTCTCATGGTGGGGGAAAATATTGTCCACCCCCCCGCAATGGATGTCGAAGTGCTCACCCAGAAAGTGGGTGGACATGACACTGCATTCGATATGCCATCCCGGGCGGCCAGCGCCCCACGGCGAAGGCCAGGCGTTATCGCCGTCGGTGGGTTTGCGAGCCTTCCATAGGGCGAAATCCCGGGCCTCCTCCTTTTCGTAATTGTCCTCCGCCACCCGCTCACCAGATAGGAGCTGCCGGGAGTCCAGGCGGGCCAGGCAGCCGTACTCGGGGAAGGAAGACACATCGAAAAACACCGAACCCTCGTCGGTCTGGTAGGCATGACGCTTTTCGAGCAGGGTCTCAATCCCCGCCACCATCTGGGGAATGAACTCAGTGGCCCGGGGTAGATGATCAGGTGTAAGGATATTGAGCGTCCTAAGGTCCTCTAGAAAAAGCTGGGTATAATGTCCGGTGATTGCCGAGAGGGGTTTACCTTCGGTGTGCGCGCGTTCGATCGTCTTATCATCCACATCGGTGATATTCATGACGTGGGTCACCTTATAGCCCTTGTAGAGCAGGTAGCGCCTGAGGAGGTCTTCGAACATGAAGGTACGCAAGTTCCCGATGTGGGCCGTGTCGTAGACGGTGGGGCCGCAGGTATACAAGCGCACCTCCCCGGTGTGGATAGGTTTGAAAGTCTCCAATCGCCGGGTAAGAGTATTGGTGAATCGAAGGGCCATTTATTCCGACCTGGAATCGGACAGCGCTAACCTGATAATTGAGTCGATCAGTTTATCGAAACTTATGCCCGCTGCCCTGGCGGCCATGGGTACGAGGCTATGCGAAGTCATGCCTGGAAGGGTATTCAGTTCCAGGCAGAAAAATCTACCCTCGGGATTAAACCGGAAGTCAGCCCGGGCATAGTGGCGGCAGCCAAGATCTTCATACAGTCTTCGTGCTTCCTCCTGGATGGCAACGGTGACGTCCAGAGGTAGGTCAGCAGGCACGAAGTAAGCACTCATGCCATCGGTGTACTTGCATTCGTAATCGTAGGAGCGATGCCTGGGGACGATTTCCACGATGGGCAGCGGCCGTTGATCCAGTATTGCAACGGTGAGCTCCCGACCTGGAACGTAGCTTTCCACCAACACTTGAGAGCCAAACTCCCGGGCCAGCAGCAAGGCCTCTTCCAGGTCGATCCGGGTTTCCACTATCGAGAGGCCTACCGTGCTGCCTTCGTGGTTGGGCTTGACCACGACCGGGTAGGGATGCTCTTCCAGAAACGTCCTGAGTTCAGGGTGAGTGCTATTATAGGAGGATGCGGGGCCATCAGCCAGCATCAGGCTTACCCAGGGGGTGGTCGGGATACCAATGGCCACCATCCGCTGTTTGCTGGCATGTTTGTCCATAGCCAGGCGGGAGGCCCGGGGGCGAGAGCCGGTATAGGCGATACCGGCTTTATCGAGAGCAGTCTGAACAGTGCCGTCCTCTCCATCGCCACCATGCAGGGCGTTAAATACCAGATCATAGCCCCGGAGGGCTGCAACCATATCGCCGAGATTCCCTTCGTAGACTACCGGAGCGGCCTCATAGCCCAGTCGGTGGAGTGCTTCCATTACGCGCCGGCCGGTCTCCAGGGAAATCTCGCGCTCCGAGTTGATCCCTCCCAGGAGAACAGCGACGGTCAAATGGCTGGAGGCAGGGGGCATATCAGCTGCAATATTCGCGCAAGCCGGCAATGGTGTCAAGCACCATGGCCGGTGGGGTGGGTAGCTGTCTATCGGTGACCCGACCGCGACCCGTGAGCACCAGCGCAAAGCCGACACCCGCCGCCTGGGCAGCTCCATAGTCGCTCATCGAATCGCCAATCATGAGACTTGATCCTGGTTCAATTCCACAATCAGTCATGGCCTGCTGTAGTAGGCTTGCTCCAGGTTTCCGGCACTGGCAACCCTCATCAGGGTGGTGCGGGCAGATGTAAAAGGGAAGTGTGACGCCCCACTCCCGGCAAAAGCGCTCATGCAGGGCCTGCACAGCCTCCAGGGGCCAATACCCATGGGCGATCCCGCTCTGATTGGTTACTACAGCCAGGTGATAGCCCGCCGCCGCTAAATCCTGGAGAGTGGGACCGGCAAAGGGATAGGAAGGCAGCGTCAACAGGTCGCGGTGGTAGCGTCGATTCTCGTAGGTAAGGGTGCCGTCCCGATCAAACAGCAGCAGCCGAAATCGCCTCATCGATTGGCACCTGCCCTGGGCTCCACCCGCTGAGCACGTACCTCCCGAAAGTGAAGATGGGACCGAAAATAGAGTATAGCTCCTATGATAGTGTAGGGGATGTAGCCGACTAAATGGAGCACCACTGCCGTAGCCTGCGCTTGAGATAGGTCGACTGAGAGGATATTCACAAAAGCCAGCACCACGGCGGCGTGGAAGGTACCCACATATCCCGGGGCGGCAGGCACCATTATCACCAGCGTCGTTGTCACCAGCACCAGATAAGAGTCGGCCAAGGATAATCCCAGACCCATTGCCCGCTGGGCCAGGTGGATATAGATGAGGTACAGTAACCAGATACCGAGAGAGGTTAAGATAAGGGTGGGGTAGTGTCCCCCCTGCCGCAAGCTGGTAAAGCCGAGGTGAAGATTGTCCAGGATAGTCTTCACCCGGCCCCTGACGAAGGGGATGCCATTTTTGCGCCGCGCCAGCCAAATGGTGACCACAGCCGTTATCAGACACAGCACTATTACCCAGAGCATCGGCTGTCGCAATGGCTCAGGCACAGCACTTACAAAAGGCAGAATAATCAGAACCATCAGGACACTTAAGAAATCCACGACCCGCTCCACAATGACGGTCCCGAAAACCTGGGTCATAGGTGCAGGAGCCTGCCGGGCCACGAAATATGTGCGCAACAACTCCCCCAGACGAAAGGGGAAAGCGTTGTTGCCGAAATAGCCGACAACGGTGGCTTCGGTGGTGAGGCGCACAGGAACCTCCTTGACAGGCTTCATGAAAATGCACCAGCGGATACCCCGGAGCGGGATGGCGCTCAAAAGCACCACCGCGGCAAAAACAACCCCTAATACACTCCCCTGGATCAGCGCCTCCCAGAAGGCCCGCCAGTCCACGCCCTTGAAGGCCAGCCACAACGCCAGCACGCTGATCACGAGACCGATTATAAATTGGACCATACTAAGTTATTGCCTGAGATCCAGGCGCGTGCCGGGCAGGTCCTCCAGGATCATGTAAATGCCGCTGTCAGTACTGTCCCAGGGCTCCGGCAGCTCCAGCCGCACGAAGTGCTTCCACTCTGCCTCCTGGAGCCGTATATCACGTATTGTCCAGGTCGTCGAATCCAGCTCCACGGTAGCGAACCACCGGGGCTCAGCGTGGTGCATTTCCCAGCGCACCAAGCCTTTTCGTGACGGTTTGGCCCGGGTTGCAATGGTCTCAGGTGGCAGCTCGCCGTAGAGCAGACGCACCCAAAGGTTCACATCCGTCCAGCGCAGGGAATCAATGACTGTTTGGCGGGTATTCCGGTCGTAAAGGTAAAGCGATCGGCCATCGCTGGCGTATACCTTATCCCACAGCTCCAGGCGGAACACGCTGGG
>JBGVTM010000083.1 GCA_041862535.1 Candidatus Neomarinimicrobiota bacterium
AGTACCCAAAACCCGACTTCGGGAAGTTTAAGCACATATAGGATCATTGCAAGGGCGGTGATGCTCAAGAACCATTTCCCGGTTAGATTGGACTGAAATACTTCATTCCGGCGGCTCATAAGATAGGTGACGATATTGGAAAGGGCAATGTCCCGTACGCCCAACAAAAGAAAGAAAAAGATGGGGAACCGGCGCTCAGGATCGAAAATCAAGAAGATCATCACGGCCATCATGAGGAATTTGTCAGCAATGGGATCCAGCATTTTCCCCACGTTAGTAACCTCATGGGCCAGGCGCGCTATAAAACCATCGAGGAAATCTGACAATACCGCCAGAGCAATCATGGCCATGACTGCTACCATACGGTCAGTTTCCAGGGCCCAAACCAGCGGTATGGAAAGAATGACCCGAAAAAAACTAAGAGCGTTACTAAATGTGAAGATGCGCTCCGCTGACTCGCTCATACACAGCCCCATCATCTAGATGGATGATCGTGTCACAGAAAAGGGTCAGAAAATTACGGTCTTGGGAAATCAATACCAACGGCTTTGCTCTTATGTCCTTGACGGCTTGTACAAGGAACTCGGCCACAGCTTTGATGGGCAGGCCATAGGTGGGTTCATCCAGGATCACCACGTCATAATCCCCAGCCAGTAAAGCTGCAACGATAACCGGCCGACAGCCAATGCCAGCATCCAGGTCTGACAATGCCCGGTACCAGGACGACTCCCGCAGCCACTGTTCAAGACGTTCCGCCATTACTCCACTGAGACGACCCTGACTGACAAAGCGTTGAATAGTATCGTGGACGGTAAAGCCGTGCGTAAGAGTTTCCGCGTGTTGTACCAGGTACCCCAGGCGCGGGGATTCCACACCTGGCAGGATCACGGCTACGCGTCCCGAATGAGACGCTATTCCAGTGAGACAATCAGCAAGAGTGGATTTCCCCGATCCGTTGTCCCCAAAGATGCCCAGACACCGAACGTGGTCTAGGATGAGATGAGGTATCTGAAGTGCGAAGCCGGACTCATCATAGCGCTTCTCGACATCCTCAACCACCAGTCGCCACGAGGGGATAGTTGCCTGCCAATCAGCAAAAAGGGGAGCCCACCGGGTAATCGGTACCGTCTCCAGTCGCTCCCCATTCAACCGCCATACCGATCGTGTCTCTGCTCCCCCCCAGCCGTTATGATGGGTCACCTCCAACATCCGCTTGCCGCACGTTTTAAGGTGATCATGCATAAGCTCCAGGTTTCGGGTACTGACAAAATCGAAGCAATGCTGGCCGATGAGGAAATCATGGGATTGCTGAAGAGCCGCTGTGATAGCCAGTAATTGCTGTTCGCCACCCGACAGAGTGGTTGGTTTCTGATATATGTGGTTTTGGAAAGGGCTATTCTGGATAATTTCAATAATTTTCGCATTCAGCAGACTGCCGGTGATGCCCTGGTTTTCCAGATCGAAGGCTGTCTCGCGGCGGACCGTGTCGGTTACCAGATAGTCAGCTACATTAGGCGGAAAGACCAGACAGCTCCGTCCCTGGCGTTCGACGGCCGCCTGCAACTTTGCAGGCAAGTCGGCGCAATCCGGAATGAGATGATAGATCCCCGGTGGGAGGTCCCTGAGGAGGTGGCTAGCTGCCAAGGATAGCCTGTAAGATACGGGCAGTGGCCCCGAGATTGTCCTCGATGACTTTCAGTGCCGCTTCCCCGGCTTTCAACCGCGTGCTCTCATCACCCAGAAAGGTGGTCAGCTGCTGTCGGAACTCTTCGGTGGAGGTCACGGACACACCGCCACCACATTCGATCAGCTGTTCAGCCTCATGGCTCCGGCTGTATCGGGGCCCAAAGATAACCGGGATACCGGCGATGGCTGCCTCCATCACATTATGTACGTTGCTGCCAAACCCACCGCCTACATAGGCCAGGATACCCCTGCCATAGAGTTCCGCCAGGTAGCCTACACCATCGACAATCAACACCTGGCATTCCCGGAAACGGCCCAGACGGCGGCTGAAACGCTCCCAGCTCACCCCAGCTGCCGATAGCCGGGTACCGATAGCCTCGATCACCTCAGGCTCAGGCTCGTGGGGAGCCCAGAGAACCCGCACGCTAGCGTCTTTGCGCAGGACTTCCATAAGTGGCGGACCAATTACTTCCTCATCTTCCTTATGCAGGCTACCCAGGATCACCACGCGCTCTTTGCCGTTGCGGCGGCCCGACCACTCTTGTCGGTTACGCTCTTTGACTCGATCGTACCGTGGATTCCCCAGATTCCTCACCTCCGTTTTGGCCTTCGCTCCTAGTAGGGCCCTCACCCGGCGGTGATCAGCCTCCGATACCGTATAGATATGGCCGATAGACCCATAGATATGCTTATAAAAGTTGCTAAGGATAGGCCATTGCTTGCTGCTACCGGGTACAATCCGGGCCGCGAAGAGGGTGGTTGGTATTTTCGCCTTCTGACAGGCCCAAATAAGGTTCGGCCAGATATCATAGCTGGTAAATACCACCTTTTGAGGTTTCAAAACCCGCAGCAACTGCCGCATAATCCAGAGGAAATCAAGGGGTAGATAAAATTTTAAGTCCACTGCATCGTGGTCGAAGTGCTCGTACCCGGAGGGAGAAAAGAAGCTGACCACAATAATACTCTCCGGGACTACTTCCCGCAGACTATCGATTACCGGACGGGTTTGCTCATATTCACCAAGTGATGCTACGTGAAACCAGTAGAGCGGACCGAAGCGATCATAGATGTCATCGCGAAATTTGACCACCCGATGGAGTGTCCGGCGCCGACCTCGTAAACCACGACGAACTTTACGATTCATAGGCACCATGGCATGCGCTACCACGGCCATTAAGGGTACCATCAACAAATTATAGAGTAGCTGCCAGATCCAGTACATCAGGCTGGCCCGATCAAACTGAGTATGCTCTCGGCAACTTGATCCACCGTAATGCCTGTCAGGCAGTGCTGCTCTCGTCGGTAGCACCGCCGCCGCCCGTTCTGGCTGCAGGGCCGGCACCACAATGCCACTTCATGGACAACGGTTTGAGGATGGTGGGCCCGGGCGCCAGTCTCACGGGAAGTGGGCCCCAGGATCATCACCGCCGGTACTCCCAGAGCCTCGCCGGCATGAACCAGGCCAGTATCCGACCCGATGACCAGGCGGCTATTTGAGAGGATGGCCAGGGCATCTTCCAGGGTTGTCCGCCCCTTGAGGTTCACGACCATCTCTGTAGATAGGGAAGCCGCAATTTGGTCGCAAATAGAATCCTGCGGACCGCCCAAGAGTACCAGCTGTGAGTAGCTGCCAGCCAGCCGCTGGCCGAAAAGTTCGATGTAGCGTTCTATAAGCCACGATTTCTGAGGCCAAGCCGCCCCGGGTATACAGGCCAGATATCCGTGGTTCAACCCGAATCGTTTGCACGTTTCACGGGCGGTGTCGGCAGGAACTGCCATACGGGGGCTGCGTTCTGCTTCGGGCACGGAAAGCCCGGCATATCGTAGGTACTCCCCTACCACTGAAAAGTCCGGGGCAAAGCGGTTGAGCCACAGATAGAAAAGTAGCCAACGCTTAAGGCGAGGCTTCCGGTAGACCCGCAATTGGGCCGTCCGGAAATACTGGCGAACAATTTTGCTGCGTAAGGAATTGTGCAGATCCAGGACCAGATCGTACTGCTCTTTGGCCAGTC
>JBGVTM010000084.1 GCA_041862535.1 Candidatus Neomarinimicrobiota bacterium
CTCCGGTAAAAGCTGCCCGGAAAATCAACCCGGGGGATGTTCTCATATACCAGCCGCGCCGCCTGGGGAATCGTTTTCCCCCTGGCTACTACGTTCAGCACCCGCCCGCCGTTACTCACCAGTGAACCGTTGTGGTCCCTGGTCGTGCCGGCATGATACAGGATGATGTCTTCATCTAATCGCTCTAAGCCGGAAATAGGCCGGTCCTTTTCATACTTGCCCGGGTAGCCATCCGACGCCACTACCACGCACACCGCGGCCCCAACCTTGGTCTGGACGCTGCCAGGGAGATTCTCGCTGAGGGCCCGCTCCATTAACTCATAGAAGGGCGTATTCAGCAGAGGCAGCACCACCTGGCTCTCCGGGTCGCCCATGCGTACGTTGAACTCGATGACGAAGGGCTTTCCATCCACGATCATCAGACCGGCGTACAGGCAGCCAACATAGGGGCAGCCCCGGGCCTTCATTCCATTCACAGCAGGTCGTAGGATGGTCGACGCTATTTCTTCCACTAACTCCGGCGAGGCTAACGGTGAGGGCGCGATGGAGGCCATACCGCCGGTGTTAGGTCCCCGATCCCCATCGTAGGCCCGCTTGTAGTCCTGGGCGGTCCCGATGATAACGAAGTTGTCACCGTCACAGAGGGCGAATACCGACATTTCCGGCCCCACCAGGCGCTCCTCCACTGACAGGGCCAGCCCAGCTTCACCAAAAACCTGGTGATCGAAGTATTTTTCTAAGGCTGCCGAGAGGTCCTCCCTGGTTCGGCATATTATCACCCCCTTGCCGGCCGCCAGGCCATCGGCCTTGAGCACTATCGGCAGGCCCATGTCCTGTACCGCTGCCAGAACCTCCGCCCGGGAGTGGCAGGGACGATAGGCCGGATGCGGGATGCCGTTTGCCTGCATGAAATCCCGGGCGAAAAGCTTGCTGCTCTCCAATCGGGCGGCTACCCGCGAGGGACCGAAGATTCTAAGACCCTGTTCATGGAAGCGGTCTACGATACCCGCTGCCAGGGGCGCTTCCGGGCCCACTAATGTCAGTTCAATATCTTCCTGCATGACGAATGCCGCCACCGCACTTTGGTCAGCGATGTCCAGCGCCACATTCCGCGCCAGTTCAGCCGTGCTGGCATTCCCGGGGGCACAATAGAGCTCGTGTTTTTGTTCCTGAGCCAGGGACCAGATCAGAGCGTGCTCCCGTCCCCCACTCCCTAATACCAGTAGCTTAGCCATTCAGAGATGTGGTGTCTTTTCCAGATTATGTTCTTCTTCCAACCGCAGAATCTCGTCCCGCAGCCGGGCGGCTTCCTCGAACTGCAGGTTCTCCGCCGCCCGCTTCATCTCCCGGCGTAACAGGTCCAACGTGAAAGCCAGGTCCTGCTCATCGAGGTTGGATAGATCGTATCCGCCAGCCGGTGGACCCGGTGCCATGCCGGCCACTTTGGTCTGGGCATCGGCCACAGCCGTGGTCAACATCACCTCTGCTACCGACTTATAGATGGAAGTGGGCGTGATATGATGCTCTCGGTTGAAGGTTTCCTGAATGGCGCGCCGCCGGTTGGACTCGTCAATTACCTCCTGCATCGACCGGGTCACCGCATCAGCATAGAACAGCACCTTGCCGTTGATATTACGCGCCGCCCGGCCCGATACCTGCATCAGCGACGTGGTGGAACGCAGGAAACCCTCCTTGTCCGCGTCCAGCACCGCCACCAGCGATACTTCCGGCAGGTCCAATCCCTCCCGCAGGAGGTTGATGCCCACCAGCACGTCAAAGTTCCCCAGCCGCAAGTTGCGCAATATCTTCACCCGCTCCAGGGAATCGATCTCCGAGTGCAGGTAATTCACGCGCAAGTCCATCCCCTTGAGGTAGTCAGTCAGATCCTCCGCCATGCGCTTGGTAAGGGTGGTGACCAGGATCCGCTCCTGGCCGGCGGTGCGGTGCTTGATTTCCGCTATAAGGTCGTCGATCTGCCCCCGGGTGGGCCGCACCTCTATCTCCGGATCCATCAGGCCCGTAGGCCGGATGATCTGCTCCACCACCACCCCGCTCGACCGCTCCAGCTCATAGGGCGCGGGCGTGGCGGAGACGAACACGACCTGGTTCAGCTTGCCCTCGAATTCATGAAACTTCATGGGGCGGTTGTCCAGGGCCGACGGCAGGCGGAAACCGTACTCTACCAGCACTTCCTTGCGGGAGCGGTCGC
>JBGVTM010000085.1 GCA_041862535.1 Candidatus Neomarinimicrobiota bacterium
CTCTACAGTTTCGACTACTGCTGGCTCCGCAACCTCCGCTTCCAACTCCAATGCCGGGGCAGCCAGGGTATCGATTATTACCGGCTCTGGAGCCACAGTTTCGACCGCTGCTGGCTCCACAACCTCCGCTTCCGGCGCTGCTGCCGGAGTGACCGGCACCCACGGCAGTTCCCGCCGCCAATTCTCATTCCAGACCACTCCGGGCTTGGTGGCATGAACTAAGGCAAACTCACCGTAGCCCTTACGATCAACAAAGACGAATTGATGTGTGCTGTCAGGATAAACGAAGGTCCAGATATGATGCTCCCTCAAGGCACTGCTGGCCGGGTAGGTTTCGATTGTAGTGGGTAGCCCATGAAGGAATATAGTGCGCCCCTGCTCCGATAGCCGACCACGAGCACGCCAGCCAGGATCATAGGCCTTCACCTGCGGCCAGCGCTGCAGCAGCTCTGCCAGGTAGGTGGTCGAATCCCGGTTGAACTCACGGGCAAGCCGGCCAACCGCTACCCTGATCATCCGGTGGCGGTTCGCCAGATCACCCGAGCGATATTGCTGCAGGTCCAGTTCGGGCTGGATCATGCTCATACCACTTGCAAAGTCGAACAGTCGGGCGCTGGAGAGCGCCACCAGCACATCACCTGTATCACTGGGAATTAATTCCTCCCCAACCACCTTGAAAGTCTTCTTCGCGGTGGCGGTGTCACCGTCAACGGCCACAATGAAGCTGAGCTGATAATCACCTGCTGTGAAGTCTGAGAGGTTGATGGCCCCCCAATCTTTATAAACCAGGGCCGGGGATGGCGTTCGCTTAGGGCCCAGGGTGATTGCTTCGCTGCTGTCCTGCCAGACCACGGCCTGGGTTTCCACCGTATCGAGCGGCGTGAGACCGTATACTTCGACGTAATACCACAAGAGCGGCTGGATTCTGCTGTAAACGGCCCCGGCCCTGGGCCACACTGTCAGCCCTTGTTTGAAAAACTCCTTCTCCCGAGACGCCCGCCGTATCAGGCGACCCAGCTGGATAGTGCTCGTGCCCAGCACGTAGTCCCGATGGGCGGGCAATTCGATCTTAAATGAACTGTCAGCCCGGTTACCCTGATCATCTTCCACCGCCACCTGGACTTCATATTCCCCCGGAGCCAGGGTGAAAGTGGCTTGCTTGGGAATCGTACCTTGCGGGGCACCATTCAGGCGCTCCACAATGTCATCAATGGACATCTCCCGGAAGTCCACGATCCGCCCGCGCTGATTGATTAAAACCACTCCGGCCAGATGCGCTACATACCGCCCACGCACTTCTTCGTAGGTGACCTGACCACGATTGATTTCCAGGTAAACCTCCAGCCGGGAGCGATTCCCAGCAGCCCGGTAAATGCCCACGTCCAGATCGAAGGGGAGCACCTGGGACTGGAGCCCTACCGCCTCCAGGATGAGGCAGGCAATCAGGGTAATCAGGGTTCCTTTACCGTGCATATTCACCTAGATTCACCGATACCAGGTTGGAAAGACCCTCCTCAGCCATGGTTACGCCGTAGAGATAATCCGCGTTCTCCATGGTGAGCTTATTATGCGTGACGACGATAAACTGCGTGTCCTTGGCGAACTGCTTGATCACTTTGGTGAACTTTCCGATGTTGGCATCATCCAGGGGCGCGTCCACTTCGTCCAGAATACAGAAGGGACTGGGTTTCACCATGTAAATTGCGAACAGCAGGGCGATGGCGGTGAGGGCCTTCTCCCCCCCTGACAGGGCCCGCAGCGAACGGGTCTTCTTACCCGGCGGCTGGGCGATGATCTCGATGTCCGCCTCCAGGGGATCAGGGTCTCCCACCAGTCGCAGATCGCCTTCCCCGCCTTCGAAAAACAGTCGGAAGGTCTGCTTGAAATGGTGGCGAATCTTGTCATAGGTATCCCGGAACTGATCCCGCGCCTGGCGATCGATCCTCCTGATGGTCTTTCCTAAACTCTCTTCGGCCTCAAGCAGGTCATCCCGCTGCTCGGTCAGAAATTTGAGGCGCTTCGATTCCTCAGCGTACTCCTCAGCCACCGCCATGTTAATGGGACCAATGCGCTCCAGGGATGCCCGCAGCCTTTCAATCGCGGCGCGCAGGGCCCCTTCGTCCACCTGTTCCCCCACATCCTCACCAGCTGCAACTTCCTCGTGGTATACTTCCTGAATGCGCGAGCGAATCAGCTCCTCCTGCTTCCCCAAATCCGAAAGTCGCAGCTCCAATTCCTGATATTGGGATAGTGCCGCTTCCCGGCTATGCTGCCGCTGGCGGATCTGCTCCTCCAATCCGGTTATCTGCTCGCGGACCTCCCTGACAGCGGCTTCCTTTTCATCACAGGCCGACTGCCGATCGTTGACATCCTTCTCCAGGGCCGTGCGACGCTGCTCCGCCTCCACTAGTCGTCGGGTCAAATCTTCAATGTCCTGGCGGGCCTCATCACTGTCCGCCTCCAGCTGGGCGATACGCTTGGTGGAAGCCACCAGAGCGTCGGCAACGGATAACCTGCGCCCGGCCAGGTTTTCGCGCTGGTTCTCTACCGTCAAAAGCTCTACCCGGGACTCCTGCATCTCGCCCTGCCACGCGTCCCGCTTCGTCCGCACTTCCTGATAATCAATCTCCGCCTGACGAATATCGGCCTCCAAACTGGTCTCCTGCTCCCGGAGGTGCTCCAGCACTTTATCATGGGCGGCCAGATTATCTTCCAGACCTCGAATCGAGTCCTTGAGTGCAGCAACCTGCGACTTCAAGGCCTTCACATCATCGGTCGTGCGCTGCAGCTCGTATTCCAGCCGGGACAGATCCCGTCCCAACTGGTTGGCCTCACCTGCAGCGGTCTCACCTTCCTCTTCAAGCAGCTGACACTGCTGAGCCAGATCGGATCGCTGAGCCTGAATTTCCGCCAACCGGGCATCCAGGGCGTCCGTTTGCTGGGTTGTCTCGGCGATGGCCTGCCTTAAGCGATCCATTTCGCCGGACCGACCAACGATAACCGTACTGCCCTGTGTGGCGGAGGTATCTTCCAGGCTAGATGACCGCTGGCCGCCGTGAGTAAGGAATGGCACAGCGCCGAATAGATGACCTTCAGCGGTCACTACCGTAACCCCGGGCGGGAGATCCTCTAAGGACGCTCCCGCCTCCGCCCAGTAGAATCCGGCCAGCAGCCGCCGGTAGAGACCGATTAACTTGTCGGGCACCCTGACCAGCTCCATAAGCGGAACGGCGGGGACCAATTCCGGCTTTGATGAGCCTTCTTCCCCGGACTCAATTCGATCAAGGGGAATAACTGAGAGGCGACCCAATCCTTCCTGATCTGCTTGGGCCAATAGCTGTCGCGCTTGATCCACAGTCTCCGTCACCAGGCACGGGGCGAAGGGGCCCAGCGCGGTTTCAACCGCCAGCGCATGCACCGGCTTCACAGCCGCCAGCTCGGCCACCACCCCCAGAACACCGGGGAACCGGCTCATATCCGCCAGCACCGCCTTGGTGCCGCTGGGATAACCCTCGTGACTCTCCACCAGCTCGGCGAAAATCTCCAGCCGCGACTGCAGTACCTGGGTCTGCGTTGTAAGCTGCCGCTGCTCGTCCCGCACACCAGATTCCTGCTCGTCCAGGTCCTGGCGCTGGGCAGCTAGCTTTCCCCTTTCCGCCATCAGCTCGGCCAGGCGGGTCTCAAGCTCCCGCTGCCTCCGATTGCCGTCCGCCCCCTGCTTCGCCAGCGACTCCCGGCTCTCACTGCGTTCAGCTATATCCTGATCCAGACGCGTCAGCTCCTGCCGCTTTTCCCCGGCCATGTCCGCAACCCGCTGGCAACGGGCTTCCTCCTCCTGAATGAGGTGCCGGTGATTGAACCTCCTTTCCCGAACCGCCTGCAGATGTTGCTCCCCCCGCTGGTATTCGCCCACAATGGCCTCTTCCTCCGCCCGCCGGGCCTCAAAAACCTGCCGCAACTGCTCCAGCTTCGGACCGAGCGCCTGCAACTGCTCTTCGAGCTTGGCTATCTCCGACTGATAACCAACCTCGCGCTGGGACTCTGACTCCCGCTCCTGCTCGAAACGCTCCCGGCTGCGGCGGGCCGAACGCAGCTGCTCCCCCCAGACCAGCTGCTTTTCCTTCAATTCATGCAGCTCGCCGGTAGCTTGCGACAGAGACTGACGTGCGACTCCCAACTCGTGCTCCCGCTGGCCGCAGGTCACCTGCAGCTGCCCTAGCCGTTCCTCGTCCCGGGCAATGAGGGCCGCCTCGGCTTGGCGGCTGTCCCGTCCGGCGGCTAGAGCCTCCCGGAGCGGTGCCGTTTCCCGCGCCAGATCCTTTATCTGCAACCGGGCTAGGGCCAACTCCCGGCCTTTCAAAGCGGCGCTCAGCCGCTCGTGACGCTCAAACCGCTTCAACTGCAAACCCAGGGCTCGAACCTGGCTGTCTACCTCCCCAATAATATCATTGACCCGCTCAAGGTCCTGACTGGTAGCCTCCAGCTTCCGCTGGGCTGACCTGCGCTGCTTCTTATACTTATTGATACCGGCCGCCTCCTCGAACATCCGGCGGCGATCATCCTCCACATCCGACAAAATCGCCTCAATCATATTCAACTCGATAACCGAATAGGCATCAGAACCCATTCCGGTATCCATGAACAGCTCCATGATGTCCTTCAACCGGCAGGGATTCCGGTTGATCAGGTATTCGCTTTCACCATCGCGGTATAAACGGCGGCTGACCTCAATGTCAGTATACTCCAGGGGCAGCTTGGCCTTGCTGTTGTGGATGGCGAGGGTGACTTCGCTGATGCTGGAGGGCTTGTGGTTCCTGCTTCCATGAAAAATGACTTCCTCCATCCGGGAACTGCGGAGAACACTCTGTTTCTGCTCCCCAAGCACCCACCGCAGACCATCAACGATATTGGTCTTACCGCAACCGTTGGGACCCACTACTGCCGTGATGCCCTCCCCAAATGTCAGCGTGGTTCGCTGACCGAAGGACTTGAATCCGTGCAGAACCAGACTAGAGATGTACATTGATACGATAATCTAGGGTAGGAGCATTAATAAAAAAGATTCGCTGCGGAGACCGTGAAATAATAGGCTTTGAATCAAACATTGATCGAATAGCTCGGCACCCGTTCTATTGGCCTGTACAAGCTAAACAACCCGCGCGACAATGTGCCTCCTGGCATGAAAATACCTGACAGCTGGCCAAATAAATGCCCTCGCAACCACCCAAAGTTAGCGGAAAATGCCGGGCTTAATCCGCATCTATCGCGGTTTCTGCCCACTCGAAATGACCATCTTTAAAAAGGCCCCCTCATATTCTGGAAATTCCCCTTCAGGCAAATAGGACAGCGTGGATAGATACCCAATCTCGATCCGGTAAATGACGCTGCCGGTATAGACCGAAGCCCCGACACCGGCCTGGACATAGGGCACCCAGCGCAACGACATCTCCCTGAAAAAGGTGCGCAGCCGGCCGAATTGGGCAAAATAACCGGAAGCCCCACCCTCAAGCACGGTATGGGGGAAAAAACCGCCCGCCATTTTCTCCTGAAACCACAGGTGACGCCAGCCCCAACCCAGCTCTAAATAGTAAGTCTGCTTGGCGGTACGCTCGTAGCGATCCAGGTACCAGTTGTAATAGGTGAGTCCAATTCCTTCCTCTTCGATGTGAAAGCCCGCCGCCATGTAAGTGTGATGGGCCTCGTACGGGTTGGTTGCCCTGGTATAAAACAAGGACTGGCCACTCGAAAACGAGAAACCAAGCCCCGCATCATGGATCTTCCGGCCACTGTCCTGTCCACTCGCCATCAACGGCAGCAGAACACAGATTAAAAATCGCAAATCGCGTAGTCGGATGGAATTCATCTTGTACCTCAAGAAATAATTCAAGTCCTGTTATATGGAAAAGTTACCACTACCTTGCCGTGATGACGACTTGCCTCCAGGTACCGGTGGGCATCGGCGATCTTCTCCAGGGGATAAACCCGGTCCACGAAAGGTCGGTAGTGCCCCGCTTCAAAGCCCTTTAATACCGCTCGAAAGGTATCCAGATCACCCATGGTTGATCCGAGAAAACTCAGCTGCTTGCGGAAAGTATGCCGCAGCTCAATGGATACCTTACCACCGGTTGTTGCGCCGCACACGACCATCCGGGCTCCTAGTCCCATCGTCCGGCTGGACTGGTCCCACGTGGCCGAACCCACGTGCTCGAAAACCACCTGCACCCGCTCCGGGCCAGCCACTTCCAGGACTTGCTTGTGCCAATTCGCTTCGTAATGGTCCACTACCTCCTGGGCGCCCATGGACTTGGCAAAAGTGGCTTTCTCCCCCTTTGAGGCGGTCGCAATTACCCTGGCACCCAGATGGGCCGCAATTTGAATGGCTGCGGCTCCCACGCCGGAGCTGCCTCCCACCACCAAAACCGTCTCCCCGGGCTTGAGCTGAGCGCGCTTTACCAGCATCTGATAAGCGGTCAGGAAAACCAGCCCGAAGGAGGCCGCTTCCTCAAAGGTCAGCTGCGCCGGCTTCCGGAATAGATTTTCCCGCCCCAGGGTAACGTACTCGGCTTGGACACCGTCCTGCGTCTCGCCCAGAATACCATACTCGGGGCACAGATTCTCCTGCCCGGCACGGCAGGCAGCACATCGACCACAAAATAGGCCCGGCTGGATCACCACCTCATCGCCCCGGGCAAATCCTTCCATGGCCCCGCCGACCTCAACTACTACTCCCGACCCGTCACTACCCATGATGATCGGAAGCGATACCCCCGGCAGGCCGTTCCGGACCCACAGGTCCAGATGGTTGAGGGCCGCCGCCTTCATCGCCACCAGCACCCGGTCGGCAGCATTCAACTCAGGACGGGGCACCTCATCTATAGACACTACCTCCGGGCCACCAGGCTGATGAACACGTACCGCCAGCAACTACTCGTCCTTCTCGGATTCTTCCTTGGTTACATCCTCAAACTCGGCATCGATAATCTTCCTGTCCTCCAGCGCTGAAGGCCGCTTCCGCGATTCTCCCGGCAAGACCTCTTTCAGCGTCCGGGTTAAACGGAAAATCAGCCATATCACCAGACCACCCAGAAGAATAATCAATAAAGATCGGAACATTGCCAGCTACTCACTCCGGGCGGGATTGAAAAAGCGGGTGCCGGTAACCGGTTTGCGGATAAACTCGATGATCTCTTCAAAATCGTTCGGTCGGTTGACAAAATCAAGCTCGTTGGAATTGATGATCAGCAGCGGGCCGCGGTCATAGCGGAAGAAAAATTCGTTGTACAGTTGATTTAAAGCATCCATGTACTTCCAGTCGATATTCACCTCGTAGGACCGATCCCGACTCCTGATATTAGCCATCAGGCGGTCAGTGTCGGACTGAAGGTAGATGACCAGGTCCGGGTTGGCGATATCCCGCTCCAGCATACCGGCCACCCGGTCGTACAGGGCCATCTCCTTGTCACTCAACGTAAGGGAGGCAAAGAGCCGGTCCTTCATGAACATATAGTCCGTGACCAGCAGCGGTGAGAAAAGGTCCAGCTGCTACAGCTCTTGCTGCTGGCGGTAGCGCGACAACAGAAACCACAGC
>JBGVTM010000086.1 GCA_041862535.1 Candidatus Neomarinimicrobiota bacterium
ATCCACATCCACTCCGGGGGAGGTGCGTTTTTATGCTTACCCCAATCCCTTCTACCTGGCGGAAGACAATTTGCGGGATGGCGCTGGCCACGTGCGATTTCAATACCACAAGACCACGGCCGAGGCCAGAGAGACGGCACGGGTTTCCATCTATGATTTCGCCATGGATCCGGTTGTGTCCTTGACGGAAACACGACCTCCCGCCGCTGGCGCCGGGGACTTCAGCATGGTGTGGGACGGTCGTAATGAGGCCGGTTATCAGGTGGCCAACGGGGTCTATTACTGCCGACTGCGACTCGGCCAGGCTGAATACTGGACGAAGGTAGTGGTGATCAAATGAGGTGGCCGCTGGCTGTTCTAACAGCCGTAACCCTGCTATGGGGAGGAGGACCGGCCACGGGTGGTTACGCGGGAGCCTTCGCGCGGGTTGGTAGTGATGCCCGCAGTGTAGCACTGGCCGGTGCCCTGGTAGCTGAGGTCAACTCGGGCTACCTCGCCCTGACCAATCCTGCCAGCCTGGTCTATGTCCAGCGGCGGGAAGTGGGGCTATCCTATATGACTTTGCCCCTGGACCGGTCCGTTCAAAGCCTTAGCCTGGCTGTGGGGCTGCCGCCAACAGCGGCGGTCGGCCTCAGCTATCAGCGGGCCGGCGACGATAACATCCAGGGACGCAACAGCATTGGGCAAACCACTGAGATGTTGGCCTATGGCGAAAACATGGTGGTTCTCTCTTTTGCCAATCGTCTTAATCCGACCATTAGTGTAGGTCTCAACGCTAAACTGTTGTTTATTGACCTGGCTGATGAAGGTAGCACAGGCTTCGCCCTCGATCTGGGCTTGTTCTACCACCGGCCCGGTGGATTTAATCTTGCGCTCAAGATGCAAAACGTCACCGGCACCTATTCTTGGGAAGTAGCAGCATCTCAAGGTAAGCGGAAATATATGGATCATCTCCCCCTCATTGTGAGTGTCGGTACTCGCTTGCCCTGGCGACATTTTACTTTCTTTGGCCAGACGGAGGTGATGGTGCCAAAGATAAAGGAAGGCAAGCGTGTTGGGTACGGCAGCCTGGTGCCTGTTTCCCGTTTTGCGGTAGAGGACCTGTTGGCTGAACGATATTTCATACGGGGTGGATTGGAACAAACGACGCCCACCCTGGGTGCGGGTCTGCGCTACTCCATCCGCCAGCGCTTTGATAGCAGAGTAGACTACAGCCTTTCCTTTGGGAAGTCCAGCGAAGGAATGGGTCACCTGTTTACCTGGATTTTTAGCCTTTGATGATGCCAGTCCGTGAAAGGCTCATGCAGTTGAGGATACTGACTACAATTCTGATAGGCTTGACGGCGGTCCAGTCCCTTTTCGCCCTTGGCTGGCGAGCCTCTCACTTGCCCGGATCTGCAACCGCCCTGGCACTGGCAGGCAGTGGCACCGCTCTTCCTGGAGACATATCTCTGTCTACTGTCAGTCCGGCGCATGTATGGGGTCTGGGGAGGGAGGCGGTGGAATTTGGGTATCTCCGGATGTTCGGCGACCTAGTCGGGTATGGTGTGCGATGGCAGAGCTATAGGCGGTCCAGACCTGTGCAGCTGATCCTGAGGTCAATGACCGAAGATGAGATCGAGCTCCGGGGAGAAGTACCCACTGCTGAGCCCCTGGCTTATTTTAGCGCGCGCCTACTGTCAGTAACCCTTATCCAGGGATGGCGGTTGGGCACCACCAAGCTTGGCTGGGGTTTGACCTTCGCGTATCAGCGGATTTTCGAATACTCGGCTAGAGGACTATGGTTGTCAGCGGGCTGGCAGGGAGAGGCCCTGTTGTGGTTGCGGTGGGGCCTTACCGTCACCAACCTGGGTGTGGGGGAGGCACTGGACCAGGAGCGGGACCCGGTGGCCCTCCGCGCCGGTGCGGGGGTGGCTGTCAAAACGCCCCTGAAGAAAAGCTATCTGTCCTTTGATCTGTGGTTTGATGAGCAGCAGGGTATCCTTCCGAGTGCAGGCTGGCATTGTTCGGGGCGGTTTCTGCGGCTTATGGCCGGTATCCGCTGGGAGAACACCGCTCCTCTCCTGGCGGTGGGATTTCAACTGGTTTACCGTCGGTGGGCGGTGTCCTCTGCCTACGGCTACCAGAACCGGGCCCTGGGTCAGCCGTATATGGTGTCGCTCAGTCGGTGGCTATAGCTTAGGCCTGGTTGCCCCTGAAATTGCGGTGACGGCAATTCCAACAGTTCAGCTAACCACCTTTTAATTGGAGATAAACGATCCGAAAAGGAATTGTGTGGAATGTCCCTGAGTAAGCCTTTGAAGGATGTACAGCCCAGGATACTCACAATCCTCTTCATATCGCTGGTGATTGCTGCCTTGGGGTTTGTGGCATGGCATACGGTCTTCTCCTGGATGACGGAGCAGCGGCATGTCCAGCGGGAGGTTCCCCAATTGCGTTCCGATGTGGTGGCTGAGCTCGAAGAAATCGGACTCGCGCGGTCGCCGGTGATTGAGAAAAACGGGGCGATACGGTTTGGCCATCCGCCTACCATGTCTTCGGATGACCTGATGCTTCTGTTACGACGTATCATGGAGCGCTATGATCTGGTCTTAACCTCGGCGGTGAAATTTGAGGAGCGTCGGGAGCTCTATGTGGAGTTGAGTTCCCGGCAGCGGCACGTTGTGGTGCGTCTAATCTTTGCGCCGGGATTGAAGGGAGAGATGCTGGCGGGTACAATCCGTGGGCGCATTGGCATCATCGTCGATGATTTCGGTTACATCCGCAATCGTCTCACTGCCGGGTTCATGAGTATGAAGGAGAAGCTCACCTTTTCGGTAATTCCCGGGCATCGCTATTCCCGGATTCTGGCTGAGGAAGCAGCCCGGTCAGGTCATGAGGTGATCATCCATATGCCCATGGAACCGGAAAACTATAACGGCCGGGATGAGGAAGAGTTCATCCTGCTGTACGGCATGGAAAAGGACGAAGCCCAGGCTCGGATCAGGCGAGCTTTCCAAGAAATACCCCAAGCAGTGGGCATGAATAACCATGAGGGCTCCCTGGCCACCTTGGATACCGTTTTGCTCGATGTTCTGGCCGCCGAGCTTAAAAGCAGGGGCAAGTACTTCGTGGACAGCTACACCACTCCCGATACCCGGGCCCAGGAGATCATGGAGAAAAAGGGCGTTCCTGCTATCGGTCGGCATTTGTTTTTAGATAATGTAGATGACCCGAATTATGTCCGCCGACAACTCGCCCAACTGGCTGCTAAGGCCGAGAACACTGGCGTTGCTATCGGGATCGCCCATGTAGGATCCAGTCATCTGAATACCCTGGAGGTACTGTCGGAAGAGATTCCCAAGCTAAAAGACCGGGGATTCGAGTTGGTTTTCATCTCAGAGCTTGTCAAGTAAGTGTCGAAAGCGGTGCCATGGCATCGGGAAAGAGAATGGGCATTAAAGTGGGGATATTGTCAGATTCACTGGGCATATTGAAGCGGGAGCGGGCCTGGCCCGGGAGGACCTGCTTATCACCCAATGGAGGTCAACTACCGTGATTCTACAGCGCAAAGTGTACCTGCTCGTGGCCCTTACAGGTTTATTGTTCATGGTACCAAGGTGCGGCGATTCGACCAGCGATACCATTGATCCTGATGACCTTATCGGAACATGGTGGAACATCACCTCGGGTGTCACGCTCACCTTTGAAAGCGAAACAGAGGGTCAGGTGTATGAAGTGCGGGATCCACAAGGTGCGTATAGCCATCTCCTGGAAGGAAGCGATGATCTGCTGGTGCGGGGGTATTGGGCTGTGACGGGGAATTCCCTGTCCCTCGCTGATGAAATTGGTCCCGTGGCCTGTCCTTCTACCACCGACCGCTTTGTGATTACCATGAACCAGGCCAGGACGGTCATGACTTTAACTCATCTGGGTGACGAATGCCTGCTTCGGGCCTCGGTTCTGGCTGATCATACCTGGCAGCGGCGAGCTGATGGGTCCTAAAAGAGGGTACGTTGGTTGCGGCTGCCGCCCCGGAGAGTCGCGCGGCACCCAGTCTGAGAAATGGCCAGCTAGCAACCACTTGCCCTACACAAGGTGCCGGAGCGGTAAAGTATTATTAGATTTATTGAACAAACGGTCCATTATTAAAGGAGTGTGAGTAATATGCGAAAAGGTTGGATCATTCTTATCGTCGTGGTCATCGTCCTGCTTTTGCTCGGACGGTGGTATGTGAGTACCCGCAACGGCTTCGTCGCCAAGGACGAGGGTGTAAAGACGGCCTGGAGCCAGGTGGAGAACGTCTACCAGCGGCGGGCGGACCTGATCCCCAACCTGGTGGAAACGGTGAAGGGGGTGGCCGGTTTCGAGCGGGAGACCTATACGGCCGTCACCGAGGCCCGATCACAGGTTAACAATATCAATATGGAGGGGATTCTCGACGACCCTGAGCGTTTCCAGCAGTTCCAGGCAGTGCAGGGGGAACTCAGCAGCGCCTTGAGCCGCCTGATGGTAGTGGTGGAAAACTATCCCCAGCTGCGGGCTAACCAGAATTTCCTGAATCTCCAGGCCCAGCTGGAGGGTACGGAGAACCGTATTGCGGTAGAGCGGCGGCGATTCAATGAGGCCGCCCGAACCTATAACACCGCCATTCGCCTCTTTCCCGGCAGCATCGTGGCCGGAATGAGCGGTTTCCAGTCGCGGACTTACTTCGAGGCTCAGGAGGGTGCGGAGGAGGCACCCCGGGTCCAGTTTTAGTCATATTTCGCTCGGATTGATATTATGCGCCCTCGCCGATTGCCTATCGGTTACCTGCCGGTTATTCTCTGCTTGGCCGCATCTTTTGCTGCGGCTAAGCTGAATTTTCCGGCCAAGCCCGCCGCGCGGGTGAACGACTATGCTCACCTGCTCAGCCAGCAGGAAACCGCCTATCTGGAGCGCAAGCTGGCTGCGTGGGAGGAGGCTACCTCCAACCAGCTGGTCATTGCCACCTTTGAGGGTCTGGAAGGGGAGGAACTGAACGATATCTCCATCCGCATTGCTGAGATGTGGCAAGTCGGCCAGGCGGGGCGTGACAACGGGGTGCTTATTACCGTATTCCTGCGGAATAGGAAAATGCGCCTGGAAGTGGGCTATGGCCTGGAAGGCGCATTGCCTGATGCCCTGGTGAATGACCTCCGTTTGAACCTCATCAATCCGCACTTCAGGGAGGGGGAGTATTTCAAGGGCCTGAACCTGGCCACGGACGCAATAATTGCCGCCGTGGGTGGCGAATATGAAGCCCTGCGGCAGTCCAAGCGGGTGCCCCGGCAGCGGGGTTGGAGTGGCGGCGTAGGTCTGATTTTCATGATGATCTTTTTCTTTCTGTTGCTGAGCCGTGGTGGCCGGGGCGGTATATTGCCGGCCCTCTTCTTACTGTCCCTGGGCAGCGGGATGGGCCGACATTCCGGCGGCTTTGGCAGCTTCCGCGGGGGTGGTTTTGGAGGCTTCGGTGCCGGTGGTGGTGGCTTTGGCGGCGGCGGGGCCGGAGGAGGCTGGTGATGAACAAGGTGGAAACATACGTCCGGCAGCTGCTTAGCGATGACGACTTCATGGCCATTGATACGGCTATCAAGACCTTCGAGAAAAAGACCAGCGGTGAGCTGGTGGTCAGCTTCCAGGTAGTCTGCCGGGGCGATCCCTACAAAGAAGGCCGTAGGGTGTTCAACCGGCTGAAGCTCTACAATACCCGGGAGCGGAACGCCATCCTGGTGGTCATCTTCGTCAACAGCCGGAAATTCGCTGTCCTGGGGGACCGGGGTATCAACGAGAAGGTGCCCGGAGGCTTCTGGGATGAGACGGTAGCGGCGATGGCAGATCACTTCCGGGAAGAGCGCTACCGCGAGGGACTTGTCGAAGGCATCCAGATCCTGGGCGGTCAGCTAGTGACCTACTTCCCTTACCGAGCGAACGACATGGACGAACTTTCGGATGAGGTGCGGTTCGGCTAGGAGACTCTCGGTTATGTGTAAAAAGATCACCCCGCTATACCTGTTCCTAGTATTGGGTATGCTGATCAATACTGGGTGTTTTAGAGAAGAAGAAGTTGAAACTGAAGAGCCGGTGATTAATCCCTTCATGCAGTACTATAACTGGCGACAGGCCGCTCCGCCGGTAGGGAAACGCTTGGGCGATCGCCGGAAACTGGCCTGGTGGAACCCTTACGTCGAGGTGAACACCAATGACATCTGGCCCCAAATGCAAACATCAATCCGGGCCAGGAACCTGACCACCCTTGTCCTGGTCGTTGATGCACTATTTGAGGGAGGATACGACGGGATCGTCACTGATTCTCTATGGGGCGGGGTGACTTATCCGCTTCTGACCAGCGATTATGACCAAACCCTGAGCAAATTCTTTGAAATCTGGATAAAGGGGTTCCAAGGCCAGCTGCATATTGACTTGGGTAGCATTAGTGAGGATATCAACAGCAACGGATTGATCGATACCGAGGACCGGCCGGTCTCCGGCTTCACTGAAGGAAACGGCCTGTTGGAGGAAGGAGAGGATGTGGGGCTGGATGGTTGCCCTGACGAGTTCGAGGACGGCATGGGTGGCTGCCTGAGCGGGGACTTCAACGGCGATGGCACCACCAGCGAGGACGAGGCTGTTCGAGCTGATAATGATGGTGATGAGACCGCCGACGAGGATTCAGTAGGCGTGGCCCGCATGATATACGACGGGGTAGTCGATGCTATTTACGATGGCCCCCGGGTACCGTGGGCTGATCTGGACGATCCCAATGGCGATAACTTCTCCTTTACCAAAGCATTCGATCCTAATAGTTCTCGGAATGATGATATCAATGGCACTGAGGGCAATAGCCAGATTGCTGCGGGGAGCTACCCTGATACGGAGGACTTGGACAGACTCGGCGGGATTCATCCCGAGGATCAAAATGACTACTTCACCTTCAGTTTCCAGCTCGATCCCAACCACCCGGATTTTGATCCAATCCTAATGGCAGAAGCCACCGAGTATTCTGATGGAACACCTACGGGTTGGCGACTGTTCCGCATACCGCTCACCTATTTCGTACGTGTGGGTGATAAGACGGTGAACTGGGATAATGTCAAGCACTTTCGAATGTGGATAGACGGCCTGGACGGAACCCAGTCCAACGATGGTCTCAACGCCCGCATCCAGATTGCCAGCATCGAGTTTGTGGGCGACGAATAGGTCTCATTAGGTCTCAGGCCAAGTGCCAAAGGTCCTTAACTCTGCAATTAACCATCTACGCCACTGTCTGACCCAGCTCCTGGTCAAGTGGCCAAATTAAGTTAGGGTGGCGGTTGCGGGGATTTACCTGCAACTGAATCATTACAATAATCAATCGCTGAACTCTGGAGACTGCTTGTGGTCAGAAAAGCCGGTTACGTCGCTCTATTCGGGATCATTGTGGCTGTCATCGGGGTAGTCACCCTGAGGCAAAGGTTTGCCATCGGTCCGATAGTGTTAATTGTCAGTGTGGTGCCTCTTATAGGCTTATGGCTGGGCCGGCGGTCCTTTAAAGGTGCCCTGCCTGACCTCATTTTCGGAGCGCTTGACACCGGCCTGCTTGCCATACCCGCCCTGTGGGGTGGGATGCTGTTCGGGGTGGCCGGGGCCATTGCTGGCGGGGTGGTCGGTGACGCCCTCACAGACGGCATCGCCGGGTTTTTCGAGGGCGGCATAGCCGAATGGCTGCGTGACAGGGGCATCGAGGAGTCCCGCGAGCCGGTCACCACTTCACTGGGCAAGATGGCCGGCTGCCTGTTGGGAAGCGGGCTGGTGCTGACAATCGCCCTGCTCCTGGGCATTGCCCCCGAATTCACATAATAGTGCCGGATTCACTCTATCATCGTGTCTATGCGGTGGTGCGCTGCATTCCCAGTGGCCGGGTCGCCACTTATGGTCAGGTAGCGGCGGCGGCTGGGCTGCCCGGCCCGGCCCGGCTGGTAGGCTATGCCCTGCATAACCTCCCTCACGATTCGGATGTGCCCTGGCACCGGGTGGTCAGCGCCTGCGGCGGCATTTCCCTGGATGAAAAATTCGGCGCGGGACGACTCCAGCGGGCACTGCTGGCAGCGGAAGGAGTTACTTTTCACAAGCGAGGTGGAATCAACCTTGAACGCTATCAGGTCCGTGACTTGAAAAGCGGGGTGGGGACTCTCCAGGAACAGAAGTCAGGCATAGCATTATAAAAGAAGTTAAAGAAGCGGTCTGCCATGAATTTTCGTCTGTCCTCTAAAGCCATGATTTCACTTATGCTGCTGTGGGGCCTTGTTGGTTGTTACAGCGATGAGGAGCCCGATTATGTTTTTGATTATGATTTGCGGGATGATCTACAGGGCTGGGCAGGTGGCTTTGCTGATTTCCCGGTGGACACCACCGGCTGGCCGGATTTTGAGCTTGTCTGGGGACAAAGAAACTTGCCGTCGAACCTGGGGACGGGCGGGGGTTTGTACATCTCCGGGAAAAACTATAGCGACGATTTGTTCATGTTCAACAAGCGGCTGGTCTGGGACCTGAAGCCTTATACTGCATACAAGGTGAGATTTCAAATTGACGTCGCAACGAATGCTCCCTCCCAGTGTGGCGGTATCGGTGGACCGCCGGGTGAATCTGTTTATCTGAAAGCCGGTGCCACCATCATGGAACCGGACACAATCGCGGAAGAGGGCTATTACCATATGAATATCGACAAGGGTAATCAAGCGGCAGGAGGGAAGGATGCCATTGTGCTGGGCCATATCGGCAATTCCAACACCGACTGCCTGGATCCGGTGTATGAAATCAAGTCCTTTGACAGCAAGTCGCAATCCTTCCAGGTCACCACAAGTGAGGGTGGCAACCTTTGGATTTTGGTAGGGACCGATTCAGGCTTCGAAGGCAGAACCAGCCTGTATTACACCAAGGTGTGCGTAACTTTGACCAGGGAGCCGTAAGCATGGTGGGAGATTAAAAGCACCTCCCAAATCCATCACAACCACTGCCAACCTTCCCCCTGCCCACTTATCTGAAAACTAGCATTTACTCAGCCAGACGGATGACTTAGGCCGGCCCCACTTTCTGGACTGTTCGGATTTTAACAGTTCTTTTACAATATTGTGACAACTCTGTTTATCGCTCTTGGCATATTGGGGTAGCGAAAACAATGGGAGGTTACAATGAAAGAAATGAAGGCAGTCTGGGCGGGGATTTTCGTTTTGGTCTCATGCACTTGGGCGATCCAACCCGTAAACGTCAGTTTTCGACTCGGTGGCCCCATCACCGGCGCCCAGTTTTTCCCTGGATCAGCGCCGAGGGGGCAGCATGGGCAAGTGTTCCTTCCAGCGGTGGGCTGAGCTATGTCCGTGTAACCAGCAAGTTTGAAGAGCATGATTCCTACGACTACTATTCCCGTAGTGAGATCGTTCGATTGGTAATGCCCAAGGTGGGAGGCCGCTGGTATGGTGCGCCGGTAGGCAATCTAAAGCACTATGCGGTCGCAGAGGCGTTTTATGTAATCCCGTTTGTTAGTGGAGAAAGGGATGGGAAAAAACTGACTTCTGAGGAAAAAAAGGAGCTCAGGGATTTGTTTGACATCTTCGGCCTGAGCCTGGGTTATGGCAGTGAGTATTATTTCTCCAACCAGTTCTCCGTTGGTGGTGAGCTTCTAATGAACTGGGCCTACTGGGATTATGACGAAGACGATGACGACTGGTCCTATGAATCAAGTCTTTTTCTAGGTGCGACACTGGCTAGAGCCACCTTCAATTTCTATTTCAAGTAAGCGGGTTTGGCCTTCAGCCTCTCCAATGGGAGTAAGGGCAATCCTTCCCCACCAGGGCGGCTTCACCGTAAACTTGGCGGTGTTTGCTCCAGGGTAAAAGCATGGAAGCACCAGGTCGAATCCGAAGGACTGTTTCCTTATCAGCTAAGGGCAGCCCATGAAAGTTATCGGCCTCATCGGGGGATTGAGTTGGGAATCCTCGGCGGAGTACTACCGGATCATCAATGAAGAGGTGCATCGCCGCCTGGGGGGCAGTCACTCGGCGAAAGTAGTTCTTGTCAGCGTTGATTTTCATGAGGTGGAAACTCTCCAACATCAGGACCGGTGGGGTGAGGCCACGGCGCTCATGGTGGACGCAGCCCGGAAAGTGGAACGGGGTGGCGCCGAAGGGCTGGTCATTTGTTCCAATACCATGCACCGGATGGCTGATCAGGTGGCTGCCGCTGTGACTATTCCCCTGCTTCATATTGCTGACGCCACTGCCAGGGCTATCAAAGCCGCCGCTTTGAAGAGGGTGGGCTTGCTGGGCACCCGCTTCACCATGGAGCACGATTTCTACAAGGGCCTGCTGACCGCCCAACACGGTCTGGAGATCATCATTCCCGATGAGTCCGACCGGACGATGGTGCATGAAGTTATTTTTGATGAACTGATCCACGGGGAACTGCGGCCTACCTCAAGGAAGGCTTTCCTGGAGATCATGGAACGGTTGGTTTCCCGAGGGGCCGAGGGTGTCATTCTGGGTTGTACGGAAATCCCGCTGCTGGTGAGGCCGGGGGAAGCGTCAGTGCCCCTGTTCGATACTACCGCGCTGCACGCTCACATGGCAGTGGAATGGGCATTGGCTGAGGATTGAAGCCGTCTTACCAAGCATTTACTGACCGGGTGCGTGCCTGTCGCCTGTGCCAGGGACGATATTTTGAACACGAGCCCCGTCCCGCCTTTGTGGCGGAGCCATCCGCCAGGGTGTTGATTGTAGGTCAGGCGCCGGGGAAGCGGGTGCACGAGACCGGACTGCCGTTCAATGATGTCAGTGGGGACAACCTCCGGGAGTGGATGGGAGTGAAGCGGGAACAGTTCTATGATCCTACCATTTTCGCTATTATTCCCACTGCTCTGTGCTACCCGGGTACGGTGAAGAAACAGGGGGACCTGCCCCCGCCGGCCATCTGCGCCCCCACCTGGCACCCGGGATTTCTTGAATACATCACGCCGGAGCTCATCCTGCTGGTGGGCACCTATGCCCAGGCCTACTACCTGAATCAGAAGCGGCCGGTATCCGATGTGGTAGCCCGCTGGAGGGAATATCTTGAGGATGGGCTGTTTCCCCTGCCGCACCCCTCGCCGCGCAATCGCCGTTGGCTCAGTGAGCGGCCCTGGTTTGGTAAGGAGTGCATCCCGGCCCTGCAGGAGCTGATTCGAAAATACCTGCCCGAGCCGCAGCCGTGCTTTGAATACAAATGAACAAAGCCTATTTTTAATATCATGATTCAAATCAGAAGAAACAACCGGCTCGCCGGATTATACCGTGCCACCGGTATCGCGCTACTCCTACTTTTCAGCCTCAACTGCGCCGGTATGGCTTACCGTGTTGCTCCCGATCCCGGCCTGGAGCCTCTGACACCGGCAGACTTACCCTATAGTGAGGTTATACAGGTGCAGTACCTTGGCACCGGCGGTTACCTGTTCCAGCGCGATGGGTATGGTCTACTCACGGGATCTCTCTACTCTAATCCAGGCTTGTTGCGGGTTGGATTCTGGCATATCTCAGCTGACACCGTTCTCATCAATCAGCTGCATCCACATAGGCCGAAGGTAAGGGTGGAGGCTATTCTGATAGGCCACGCCCATTACGACCACCTGCTGGATGTTCCCTATGTGGCCTATAGTTTTGACCAAGAGGCGACGATCTACGGGAATGCTTCTGTCGGCAGGATCATGGCCGCCGCCAACTCATCCCTGTGGAAGAGAACGAAGGTACTAGACACGGAGCTGGCACGGGAAGGTCTCCCTGGGGTATGGTTCTACGTGGCTGACAGTACGATCCGCTTCATGGCCATTGAATCCGACCATGGGCCCCATGCCTTGGGTATTCACGTGATGCGAGGGGAAGTCAAGGAGGGATTAAAAGCGGTGCCCAAATGTGCCTGGGCCTGGAGAGAGGGTGAGACTTTCGCTTATTTGATTGACTTTCTCAGCCCTGAAGGTTCCATCGACTTCCGCATCCATTTCCAGGATGCCACCAGCCATTATCCCCTAGGCGCACCACCTGACTTTGCACCCCAGGATACCCACCGCATAGACCTGGCCATTGTTTCGGTGGGATCCTGGTTCCAGGTACCCGACTACCCCGGTGCTTTCCTGCGGAATCACCAGCCCCGCCACGTCATCCTGGGACATTGGGAGAACTTCTTCCGGTCACCTCTAAAGCCTCCCAGGCAGATTCTCTACTCCACCAGACTCTGGTCATTTATCCCGTACATTGAACGCAATTTACCGGCTGATGCAGACTGGCTCCTGCCCAAGCCGGGAGCGACGTACTGGTTCACACCCGCGCGGCCTTAGGGCCATCTACAAGCATCGTTGGCTATGTGGCAAGTGAGCCCCTTTTTGCCATCCAGCCTTTGCCCCTATGTTAAATTCGGTTACGAGGGCTGCGTAAGTATTTCCTTTTGAAACGGAGGACAGATTAATATGGCTGCGCGCGTCACATTGATTCAGGGCGATATTACCCGGGAGCAGGTAGATGCCATTGTCAATGCTGCTAACGAGCGTCTGCTGGGTGGGGGAGGCGTGGATGGTGCCATCCATCAAGCTGCCGGGCCGGAGCTGCTGGAGGAGTGCCGCACCATCGGTGGCTGCCCCACTGGCGAGGCGCGCATCACGAGGGGGTATCGGCTGCTTGCTCGATATGTGATTCACACGGTAGGCCCGGTCTGGCGGGGCGGTGGCAGAGGCGAGCCCGAGCTGTTGGCTTCCTGCTATCGCAGCTCGCTGCAGCTGGCGGTGGACAGCGATGTCAGGACAATAGCTTTTCCCTCCATCAGCACCGGCGCCTATGGCTTCCCTATCGAAAGGGCGGCGCCAATTGCCATTGAGACGGTGCAGGATTTTCTGGCTGAGGAACCCTCTATCGACGAGGTGAGGTTCGTTTGCTTCAGCCGGGAGGATTATCAAGTATATCAGCAGGAGCTGCAACGGCGAGGCATTGAGGTCCTATAGCCTGAGTGATCCACGGGCTGGTTGTCAGCAACTGCTGAGTTTTTCCCGTGCCAAGTAATTTGGAGAGGTGTCTATGGAATACACTACCCTTGGTCGTTCAGGATTAAAGGTCAGCCGGCTCTGTCTGGGGACGATGAATTTCGGCCCCTACACCAGCGAGGCCGACAGTTTCAAGATCATGGACCGAGCCCTGGAGCTGGGAATCAACCTCTTCGACACGGCCAATACCTATGGTTTGGAAAAGGGTAAAGGCTTTACCGAACAGATCATCGGGCGTTGGCTGACCCAGGGAGGCGGGCGTCGCGCAAAGATTGTGCTGGCCACCAAAGTGTATGGTGACATGGGTGAAGGGCCCAATGACCGCCGACTATCGGCCTACCACATCCGCCGGGCCTGCGAAGAGAGCCTCCAGCGCCTGCGGACCGATCATATCGATCTCTACCAGATGCACCACATCGACCGGGAAACCCCATGGGAGGAAATCTGGCAGGCTATGGAGCAGCTGGTGCACGAGGGCAAGGTGCTGTATGTAGGCAGCAGCAACTTTGCTGGTTGGCATATTGTCCAGGCTAACAGCATTGCGTCCGCCCGCCATTTCATGGGGCTGGTCTCCGAGCAGAGCCTCTACAATCTTTCCGCGCGGACTATTGAGCTGGAGGTCATCCCTGCCTGCCGGGCCTATGGGCTGGGGCTCATTCCCTGGAGTCCATTGGGAGGGGGCAAGCTGGCGGGCGCACTGCAAAGGCTGACCGAAGGGCGACGGGCCTCCGACGCGATCAGGCAGGAGGTGGAAGAAATCCGCCCGCAGCTGGAAGCCTATGAATCGTACTGCAAGGAGCTCGGCGAGAAGCCGGCCGATGTGGCTCTGGCGTGGCTGCTCCATCAACCCGGTGTAACCTGCCCCATTATTGGACCCCGGACTATGGACCAGCTAGAAGGCAGCCTCCGGGCACTGGGAATCCAATTCTCCGCTGAGAGCCTTTCCCGGCTGGACGAAATCTGGCCCGGGCCTGGTGGTGAAGCGCCCGAGGCTTATGCCTGGTAGATACTCCCTGCGGGCAATAAGGTAGCAGGTTGTGGCTGAATGACTTTGTGCTAACCTTCTTTGTTTACTCACTCACCTTTTCGGGATAGAGGGACACCCGCACGTAATTATCGATTACTAGATATCTCCGGGCGGCGCTTTGAATTGCTTCCATAGATAAGGCGTCCGCCAGCTCGTCGTATTTGAGGATGCCGCGGAAATCCTCTCCGTTATAGTCATAGCTCTCTATTATATCGAGCCAGAACTCGTTTTCCTTCAGGTTGGTTTCACGTTCCCGGCGCTGGCTTTCTTTAACCTTCGTGAGATACTTCATTGTTGTGCCATAAGTCTTCAGACTATCAATCTGTTCAAACACTACGTCCGTTAATTCCTGGACCCGCTCCGGGTCACAGCCAAAATTGACTGTTAGCCGGTAGCGCTCGACCGGGTAGTGAGATGGGGCTGCCCAGACGCCGACTCCATATGTACCCCCCAGGTCTTCGCGCAATACTTCCCTGAGTTTGATGCGCAAAACCCGGGCCAGGGATCCCAGCTCATAGCGGTTCTGACGACTCCATTCAAAGGGGCCAGTGAAAATGATCTGCGTGAGACTCTTCGGTTCTATTCCCTTGTGAAGTTTCTTAGTTATCACCCCCTTGGGGGGCGAAACCCCCACATTCTTCCAGGTTTCATCCCGATTCAAGCTGGGTAGGCCGCCCAAGTAGGTTTGGATCAGAGGCTTGATCTCGTCTAAATCGAAGTTGCCCACCAATACGAAAATAAAGTCACTGGCATCGGCGAAGCGATCTTTGTAGAAGTTGTAAGACTTCTCCAGGTCCATTTCGTCCAGGAGTTTCAGCGACCAGGGGCGCCGCCGGTAATGGTGTTGGGACAGGGTCACTTGGGTGGTATCCTGAAAGGCCGCCTCCGGGCTGGCATTCCGGTTCTCCAGATAGCCCTTTATTCGCTCTCTGAAAGCAATAAATGCTGTGCTGTCTTGTCGCGGCGCAGTGAAATAAAGATAGATGAGCTGGAACATGGTCTCTGTGTCCTGGGGCGATGAAGAGCCGGTCAAACCTTCCTGGAGTTCACTGATAAATGGTGAGACCCGTACCATTTTTCCCGCCAACCGTTTCTGGAGCTCGATGTCATTGAAAGCACCAATACCGCCTTCGCTGATCACATCCGCCGACGTCAGTCCGGCCACATGAGACTCATCGTTGATGAGAGAAGTCCCCCCATCACTGTAGGCTACGAACAGGATTTCATCGTTCTTGAAATCGGTGGGCTTAAGGAGCACCCGCACACCGTTAGCCAGCTTCCATTCGTGGAGTCCCAGTTCTGCCATTGTGACTTCAGCGACGATAGCTACCGGTTTCGGTACCGTTGCTACCAGCGGCTCGGCAGAGACGGCTTCGCGATAGGGATCAATCGTCATCGCTTCCACAGTATCAAAGATTGCCAGGAGAGAGGGTTCATCGGGAATATTGACGCCTTCTTTTTCGGGTATGTTGACCATGATGACCCGGTTTTGATCGGTAAGCCATTCCCTAGCAAGCCTATTTACCTCTTCCACCTGGATGCCCGGCAGGTAGCGCTTGTGTAATTCGTACTCGTATTCGATTCCCGGTGTGGGCTCACCAATCAGAAAATAACGGACGTATTCACTGGTATAACGACTGGATTCGGTCTTATCCCGTTCCTGAAAGGCCCGCTCCATTTGCCGCAGCAGGTCCATTTTCTGGCGCTTCAATTCCGAGGCTGTAAATCCGTGTCGGGCGACGCGGTCGGCTTCAATCAGCAGTGCTTCCAGTCCCCGCTCAATCCCATTATCGCTTACCGCTGCGCCCAAAAGGTATACCTCCTTCGTGCGGACAAAGCGGCCCTGTCCGGAGTAACCAAATAGAAACGGGGCCTCAGGCTTCTTGGTAAGCTCCTCCAGGCGCTCATTCAACATAGCGTTATACAGGCTTCGGGTGATCCGCTCCCGATAAGCACCATGGGTGGTTTCATCTTTAATCCCCTGCTTATAGTAGACACTGACCTGCGAGCCGGTGGCTTCGGGGTCGGAGGCGATGGCTGCCAGGGTTTCTTCATGATCCGGAACGGGGAAGTAGACCCTCTCGCGGGGATCAGCCACCAGCGCTAGCTTGCTGAAGTGCTTTTCGATTAAGCCTTCCATCCAGTTCCTGTCAAAATCACCAACAGCGACGACGGCCATGAGGTCCGGGCGGTACCAGTCGTTGTAAAAGCGCCTGACCGCAGCATAATGAAAGGTATCGAGCACCGCCTTCTGACCGATGGGCAGGCGTACCGCGTACTGAGAATCCTTGAACAGGATCGGGAATTGTTTGTCGAGCATCCGGGCTTGCGCACCCCGGCCCAGCCGCCATTCCTCGATGACAACGCCGCGTTCCTTTTCAATCTCTTCATCTTCAAAACTGATGCCATGGGCCCAGTCTTCCAGGATCTGGAAGGCTTTGGCAACCATTTCAGCGCTATCGGTGGGGACGGTGAGCATATAAACAGTTTCATCAAAACTGGTGAAGGCGTTCAGCTCCGGCCCGAAACGCATGCCGATGGATTCCATATAATCCACTAGTTCCTGTTTAGCAAAGTGACGCGTACCGTTGAAGGCCATGTGTTCGGCCAGATGAGCCAGTCCTTGTTGGTCATCATCCTCCAACACTGATCCGGCATTCACCACCAGCCGAAGCTCAGCCCGCTTCTCCGGCTTACGGTTCACACGGATCATGTATCGCACCCCATTTTCAAGGGTGCCGGCTGTCACCTGCGGGTCAACGGGCAGGGGCTCTTCGGGCGGAATAGTTCGGGGAAGGCGAGTAATCTTCTCAGTGGGTGGTGGACCAACGCAGGTTAACAAAATAATGGGAAATAGGGCAAGGGCAGTCAGGAGAGCTCTTTTCATAAGTGATCTACTTCCTTTGTTGTCTGAACAGGGGCGAAGGAAATATCTTACCAACAGCGATATGAACCTAATTTGCAGGTCAACTCTGCCTACTGATAATAATTTAATTATCCATATTATGTTTGGGTGATAATATGGAAAAACGCTCCTTTGGAGAAACCGGGCACGAGAGCACAGTGGCCGTCTTCGGTGCCGGTGCTCTTGGGCGGGTCACTCAACCTGAGGCGGACGCCGCTCTGGAATTGCTCCTTACATACGGGGTTAACCATATCGACGTGGCCCCTTCCTACGGCGAGGCGGAGCAGCACCTGCGGCCATGGCTTGCTGCACACCGAGAACACTTTTTCTTGAACTGCAAGACCCTTGAGCGCACTCAAGACGGTGCCGCCGCCGAGCTGCGTCGCTCACTGGAACGCATGGGGGTGGAGGTCATCGATCTCTACCAGTTCCACGCCGTGAATGTCATGGCGGAGCTGGACAAGGTGACTGCCCCCGGCGGCGCACTGGAGGCGGTGATCGCGGCCCGGCGGGACGGGCTTATAAGGTTTATCGGTATCACCGGTCACGGCCTGGCGGCACCGCAGGTGATGAGCGAAGCTCTCCGGCGCTTCGATTTTGACGCCATCATGTTCCCCCTTAACTTCATCCTATATTCCGACCCACAGTACCGGGCAGAGGCCGAAAACCTGCTCGAGATTTGTAATGATCACGGCGTGGCCGTGCAGGTTATCAAGGCCGTGGCAAGGCAATCCTGGGACGATGATCCCCTGTCCCATCCTACTTGGTATCGACCTTTCGATAATCCCGAGATTATCCAGCGGGCGGTGATCTTCGTACTGTCACAGGATATCACCGCCCTGGCAACTCCCAGTGACCTACACCTTTTGCCATTGGTGCTGGAGGCGTGCGAGCACTACCGACCAATGCCGAATGAAGAGCAGGAAGCGCTGATCATTGAGGGGAGGGAGTACGAGCAGATTTTCACCCTCCAGGGGCGAGAGAGGCTGGACTAGTTCGGATGCTGGCTTCTGGATGCTGAGGGCTGACCGCTATGAGTTAGCAGCCCCTAGCCAGCTGTAGGTGTACCTTCCTGATTCGGGGGCCGTCGAACTCGGCGAAGAAGATCCCCTGCCAGGTGCCCAGTACCAGATCGCCATTATCAACAATTACCTGCACGGAAGCACCGATGATAGAAGACTTGATATGGGCGGCGGCATTGCCCTCGAGGTGACGGTAGCGGTCCTCAAAGGGGATGACCTTGTTCAGCTCCATGGTCAGGTCACGGATCACGTCGGGGTCGGCATGTTCGTTGATGGTGATGGCGGCGGTGGTGTGGGGTACGTAGAGGGTCAGCACCCCAGAGGTAACGTCCTGCTGCTTGAGCCACTGGCGCACCGGGCCGGTGATCTCCACGAATTCCACCCGGCTGGTTGTTCGTACGGAAATTGTTTCCATAATTACAAGCTACAAATTCCTGGTTTCCAGTTTCGAATTGTTAGTTGTCCGTAGTCCTTGATGCGAAGTTCATAACAAGCCCCAAGCCCCCAGCCCCAAGATTCACGTCTTCCGCTCTTTCTTGCGGGCGGCGGGGAAGAGAATGTTGTTGAGGATCAGGCGGTAGCCTGGCGAGTTGGGATGGAGGGCCAGGTTGGTGGGTGGATCGCCCACGAAGTGCTGATAATCCTCCGGGTCGTGGCCGCCCAGGAAGGTGAAGGTGCCCTTGCCCAGGTTACCGTGGATGTAGCGCACCTCCTCGGTCCCTTCCCGTTCTCCCAGGATGACTACGCTTTTCTTCAGGGTGCTCCGCCGGAAGTTGGTGGTCTGGCCCATGAAGCCCTTGATAACGCCCACGTGATCCTGGGTGAGCATGGTGGGCACGGGGTCATACTTGGCGGCGAACTCGAAAAGGGTGAAGTAGTCGTTCTCAGCGGAGCGTGCGAGAGGTTGGTGACTCGGTGGTATGTCAATGGTGGAATATTCGTAGATTGCAGGATCGGTGTAGAGCTGATAGTTCTCGAAGGCAACCCCCCTGGAAAAGTCCAACTTGGCATTGGCATTGGGATCTGCGGGAGTGTCGTCGAAGGGGATGCCCGCAATATCCACCTCCTGGGCAGCCAGGGCGATGTCCCAGCTGTCAGTGGCCGAGCACATGGCAAACAGGAACCCGCCGCGTACCACATATTCTTTGATGGCCCAGGCCACCGTTTTTTTCAAGGCGGGTACGTCAGGAAAGCCCAGTCTCCGGGCCAACGCATTATATTCCCGTTCCTGCTGGCGGTACCAGGGGGCATTCGCGTAGCTGCGCCAGAACTTACCGTGCTGCCCCGTAAAATCCTCGTGGTGCAGGTGGATCCAGTCATATTTCGACAGGGCTCCTGAAAGGACTTCCTCGTCGTAAACGGTAGCGTACGACACCTCGGCGTAGGTCAGGGCCAGGGTAACGGCATCGTCCCATGGCTGCTTGTTAGGTGGGGTATAGACGGCGATGCGGGGGGCTTTCTCCAGGAGAATCACATCCATGTTGTTGTTTTCAATCGTAGCGTAGATCTGCCCCAGCTGAGCGGCATCAACCGATTCGGTGGTAACGCCCCTGACCTGGCATTCCCGCTGAATCTCAGGCAGGGCATCAGTCAGAAAGGCACCCCCACGATAATTAAGGAGCCACTCCACATTAACGTCCCGTTTTAAAGTCCAGAAGGTCACACCGTAGGCCTTCAGGTGGTCTCGCTGAACCGCGTCCATGGGAATGAGGAGCTTCTGCGGCCACAACAGATTCAGACAAAGGATAAAGACGAGAGTAACTGACCTGAACATGTTCTACGTTATGATTTGCTAGTGCTAGCTGCCAGCATTTAGCCCTCAATCTCTGGTACTAATCTTCACCTAGTGACACTCTTCCTTGATGGAAAGCCCCTGGTTCGTAATAATGAACACTCTTCGGTTCATCTCCGCGCTCGGGGTCTGTCAGCGTCGGCGTGTCTACAGGGAGAATCACGCTAAGATTTTAACCATTCGATAAAGGCCCTGATGTCCGATCCGCCTTATCAGCCGCTTGCTCCTGACGCTGTTCACAATGCTATAACCCAGGCGCGAATAGAGACGGCAGGCCCCATCATTTTCAATATCGACATCCAGGGCGCATTTACGCATACCCTCAGATTTGGCCTGATACTCAGCATAGGCAAGCAATTGGGTACCAATGCCCTGGCCCTGGTAGTCAGGCAGGACCGCTAAGGTATTGATGAAATATTCGTCGGGCGCCGGTTCCCTGATCCTGGACAGGGGCACGGCGTTCCAGATAAAGCGGCCCATTCTAGGGACGCCATATATGTTGAGTAGTTGCTTGGCCATTGTCAGAGCCAGGTTCCTGATCAGGGGGCCGGGATATGCCAGCAGCAGGCCCACCACCTGATCACTTTTGATTGCTATATAGGCGAATTGGTGGCTGAATAGGTTGCACGCTTCTGCGAAGAGTTTTCCCAATACCTCCTGTGCCATTCCCGGTTCGCCCAAACCAAACAGAAAGTCTCCCAGTTCGCCCATGGGGAGATATATCAATTGGGTACCAATTAGGGCATCGTCGGCGTTGGCAGCCCGAATTTTTATGTTGTCTGGCGTCTTGAGTTCCATTCTGGCGCTCTTATATATTGCCGCTACTGCTCAATTCGCCTCCGGATTCAGCACTCGGTAACGCAGGCGGATGGCGTCGCCATAGATACTCATCGGAAAGGTATCCAAGAAAGAAAGGTAGCGATTGGAAGCCAGCTCTGTATTTGCCAGTAGGTAGTCGGCCAGCTCGGCGGCCAGCAGCAACCCGAGCTCCGAAAATTCCGTTTCCCCGGGGATGGCAAGGCACAGACTCTCTGCCTCCCGGTAGTCCCCATGTAGGGCATAGAGGTGGGCCAGCCGGTATTGTAGGATGGGGGATACGGGCGTGTGATCTTCTGCCAGCGTGGCTGAGAGCACGGCAATAGCCTCGCTGCGGCGGTTCTGCCGCAGAAGATGCTCACTCGATACGAATGCCTGGTACTGTTCCGGCCAGTCCTGGAACCGCAGCGCCAGGACGGACAGTTCCATAAGATCGTTGAAGTAGGGGTTGTTGGGACCCAGAACGGCCATCCGTTCCCCTATAGCGGCCAGCAATGAGTCGTGATCCCCAAAGAGGAACAGCAGTTCTACTTCCTTGATCTCTACCAGGTTCAGCTGGTCTTTAGTTTTCAGCCGGGATCCGGCTTCCTGGCGGACCTGCTCCGCCGCCTCCAGGTCCCCTTTGGCAATCCAGACGTCAATCAGGCGCAGCAGAGCATCCGGGTGGTATTGAATAGCAGAGCGGTTCAGAAGAATGGCCTGGAAGTCAGCAATAGCTCCGTCGAAATCATCAAGGATACGATACTTGATATCCCCGAGCCGCAATCGCGCCCGTGGATTCCGCCAGGTAGTGATTAATGAATCGTACAGGACCATTGCTTGGCGTAAGGGTTCGAGCTGAGGTTCCTCGACCCGGATATACGGTAGCGCGAAAAAGCGGTTACCTTGATAAAAACCAGACAGGGGCAGATCTAGCTGGTGGATTTTACTCCGTTCCTCGTAGATCCTGGCCAGCGTCATGACCGCCTGTTCGTACAATGCCGAGGCCTCAGAATCGGCGAGGATTTTCTCCATAAGTTGCTGGGTAAGGTCCCACTCCCCTTCGGCCAGCAAATCCTGTCCCAGGTTCAGCTGCTCACTGGGTTGGGCTTCCAACTGCTGATAGAGGTCCACCACCCTTTGGAAGTTCCGGTGCTTGAATTCGACACTGGCTAGGATGCGGAGAGCAGCAGGTGACCCATCTTGGGAGAGCTTTTCCCTGAGCATAGAGATGACCTCCGGTTCAGTTGGAAACTGGAGGAGCTGGTTGGTTATGTTAGTGATGGCTCCGGGCTCGTTAGTAAGAT
>JBGVTM010000087.1 GCA_041862535.1 Candidatus Neomarinimicrobiota bacterium
CGCAAGATCAAATCAACATTGTGCGCACTTTTAACTTCCATCTCTAAGAAATATCCTCTTCGCAGAAAAAAGTCCTGCTGTCTTAGAATTTCGCTCACTGTATCCATGAGACCGTCAATATCTTTCGTGCTCAAGGGATAACGCTTGTAAAGAGCTTGTGGATTATTGAAGTAGGCTGCATCCGAATGTGCTAATGCTCTATCCCTCTGGGCTTTAACCCGGTCAATCACTATTTTTTGTGCATCAAGTTGAGCTTCCTGGTTGTCGATGATAGTGCGATATTCTTCCGGTTTGATAGGTTCGCGTTCCGCTTCGGAATAGTCTGGATTGTGACGGGTTGGCCTAATGGAAGCGGCATGCTCTTTCGCCTTCTTCAACCAGTCAACCATCGATTTCTTCTCTTTGTCCGAAACAAGCTTGCATAGCTCGATTAAGATGGTACGATTAAAGCTGTAAACGACGAGCCTGAAGAAGTATGACCCTATGTTAAGCGCTTCAACCCTGTTTGGAGTCTCCCATTCATTTATAATCTTAAGCTGCCGATCCAAACTTTTTATGTAGAGGAAGCGGCGAATCAGCTTATCTAAATAGTCACGCAGTTGATTGCCTGGATCTTTCATAGGTTGCTCGTCCTCGCATAGTACGTATAACTATTATCATACGGCATTCCCCCAGCATATCAACGCTTGCTCCTAACGAACCCCGCCCTGCTATACTGCGAAACGACTCTCTTGATTGGTTACGCAGGCAATGTAATCCATCATATTACAATCTTCAAGGGAAATGCAGGCATAGTCTAAGGAAACTGAGCATATTTTCCCCTCTCTTTGTAAGAGAGGGGCCCCACGAAGTGGGAGGGGTGAGTTATTAACCGGCGGACTAATCGCTAGCCGCTGACTTTTCCGCCGCTTGTCTGGCGGCTTGCCCGGCATCCTTACAGGCCAAACGGGCGTAGCAACGTAGCCGGGCGATCTCAACATGTCTTCTCTGCTTTCTTGGCAGTTTGCTTCCCGCTTTTTTCCCATTTCCCTCTCAATCTTCAATCGACAACCTTCAATTCTCAATCGTCAATGTACCATCCCGGCGCTCTCTTCCGCCCACCGGTAACTCGAAACCTGAAACTCGAAACTTGAAACTTATTTTTTCGCGCATCTCGCGCACCAGGCGAACGACAAACCGCATCCAGAGTCTTATATTCCGGCACTATGATGATGCCGCCGCCATATCGCCCCGCCCTGCTCCCAGTCCCGCAGAAAGCGGGGAGTTTACCCCGCGTAACGAAGTGTAGCGGGGCTGGTTGTGGAGTAGAAAATTCTACACCCCGGATTTAACACTCCCGTCGGGAAAAAATTCTAAAATGCCGAATTTTGTATGGATTTTGTTGAATTTCATCACTGGCTACCCAGAATATGCGGTTATAAAACGGGGCCCGTCTCCCCCGGCAAAACGATTCACACTGTCAAGTCTTGATTTAGCTTAGCCCACGGTTTTAACCGTGGGATTGGGGCGGCAAAATAAAATATGAACTCCTTCAGGAGTTCTCTCCCTAGTACCGATACCCCTCCGGCTTGTAGGGGCCGTCCACATCCACGCCCAGATAGTCAGCCTGTTCAGGGGAAAGTTGCGTGAGCTCCACACCCAGCTTGGGCAGGTGCAGACGGGCCACTTCCTCATCCAGCTTCTTGGGCAACAGGTAGACTTTTTGCTCCAGATCCTCCTTCCAGAGCATCATCTGGGCCAGAATCTGGTTGGTAAAAGAGCAGGACATGACAAAAGAGGGATGGCCGGTGGCGTTGCCCAGGTTTACCAGCCGCCCCCGGCTGAGTAGGATAATGGAATGCCCGTCGGGGAAAGTGAACTTGTCCACCTGGGGCTTGATGTTCTCCTCGCTGATACCCGGCGTGTTCAATAGGTACTTCACGTCGATTTCGATATCGAAGTGGCCGATATTGCACACAATGGCATTATGCTTCATGCGTTCCATGTGCGCGCCGGTAATCACATGCATGCAGCCGGTGCCGGTGACGAAGATATCGCCGGTCTCACACACCGCGTCCATGGTCCTGACCTCGAAGCCTTCCATGGCCGCCTGGAGGGCATTGATGGGATCAGCCTCGGTAATGATCACCCGGGCGCCGTAGCCCCGCATGGATTGGGCACAGCCCTTGCCCACGTCACCGTAGCCGGCAATCACCACGATCTTACCCGCCAGCATGATGTCGGTGGCCCGCTTGATGCCATCGGCCAGGCTCTCCCGGTTGCCGTACTTGTTATCGAACTTGGACTTGGTCACCGAGTCGTTCACGTTTACCGCGGGGAAGGGCAGACTACCCTCGCGCTCCATCCGATGGAGGCGGTGGACGCCGGTGGTGGTCTCCTCGGAAACCCCCCGAACCGCTGGAATGAGCTCGGGGTGCTTTTCGATTACGACAAGCGTCAGGTCACCGCCGTCATCGATCAGTAGCTGTGGTCCTTTGCCCCCGGGGAACCTGAGGGTCTGTTCGATGCACCACCAGTAGTCTTTTTCCGTCTCACCTTTCCAGGCAAAGACCGGCACGCCGCGGGCGGCGATCGCGGCGGCGGCATGATCCTGGGTGGAGAAAATGTTGCAAGAGGACCACCGCACTTCGGCCCCGAGCGCCCGTAAGGTTTCAATCAAGACCGCCGTCTGGACGGTCATATGGACGCAGCCGGTAATGCGGGCACCTTGAAGCGGTTTGCTGGAGCTGTACTTGGCCCTCAAGGCCATGAGGCCGGGCATCTCCTCCTCGGCCAGGATTATTTCTTTACGGCCGAAATCGGCCAGGGTGATATCGGCTATCTTGTAATCCGGAACAACGGTCTTTTTATCATCGCTTCCGGTTGCCGTATCGGATGCTACCTCTTGAACTGCCATCGGTTACCCTTCCTGTCATGCGATACTTTATAGCGGGCCTAAACTTAAGTGATTCCATCAACACGGGCTACTCTTTCGAGGAAGCTTGTTAATAAGGAACAGTAAAGACCCTATTCGGATGATTGTCAGCCCCAAAGCGTTTCGAGGTACGGCCCCATGGCCGGAGCAGCCGTCAGGCCGGGGCTGTCAATACCGAACAGATTCACCCAGCCGGGACAGCCCGCTGAAGATTCCTCGGCAATATAAAAATCGGTATGGTATTCGCCTCCTACAAACAGGTGCGGCCGAATGCCGGCCCAATCCGGCTCCAGGATATACTGATCCACCGCTGGCCAGTATCGGCACACCTGACGCCGAAACTCATCCTCTTTGGACGGATCAATGGTATAATCTAAAACATTCTCGGCTAAATACTGGGCATCCGGACCCAGCCCCACCTCATCCAACAGATCCAGGCACACGTGAATCCCCAGACTTTTAGCATCTGGCAACGGATAGATCAGATGGCGAAAAAGCCCCCGCGCCGCCGGGACTTTGAAATAGGAGCCCTTGCAATACTTGATTAGGAAATCCCGTTGCGCATAATCGAATCCCAGCTGGTTCGCCACGTCCAGCGAGTCCAGGCCGGCCGCATTCACTACCCGCTCAGCCTGGATGGTGATCGTGTCACCCCCGGCGTCCATCATGACCAGATCATACCCGCCCGGAATGGTGGTCATATCGGTGAACCTGGTCAGCACCACCAAATCACCACCGGCCGCTTGAAACTCTCCCGCCAGATGCCGCAACCAGCTGTCAACCGACAGAATGCCGCTACTGGGGCTGTATAAGGCCGGATAGCAGGACAGCTGATCGTAGAGCCTTCGGATCTCCTTTCCCTCCACTAGCTCCAGATCCGTCACGCCGTTGATGCTACCCCGCTCCGCCAGCTGTCGAAGCTCGGCCTCCTGGTCAGGAGAAGCTATAACATATTTGCCACAGCGCCGGAAGGGAAGGTTGTTCCGCTCGAGATACTTATAAAGCTGTTCCTTGCCCTCGACACACAAATTGGCTTTTAAGGAGCCAGGGAGATAATAAAGCCCGGCATGGATCACTTCACTATTCCGCGAACTGATGCCTCGGCCAATGTCCGCTTCCTTTTCCACCACCAGGCACTGCCAGCCTCGCTCCACTTGAAAGTACCGGGCTATGCATAAGCCGACGGCACCTGCCCCGATGATCACCAGATCATACATCTATTGGCGATGCTAGAGTTCGATCCCGTCCCGGCGGTTCTGCCTCTTCCAGTAAAATGCAAACGGGCCTAGCGCCAGGAAAGAGCTTTTGACAGAGGCAACCTTCCCGATCCAGCTTTCCTCCCACTTCAGCAGATCTTCCCGCAGTTTGTTGCGAGTGTGCGCCAGCTGACGGCCTTTCTCGGTTGCCAACTCCGTAACCATGTTTCTCTCAAGCTCGTCCCGCTCCTTTGAATAATCAGCAATCAGGCGGGGAGCCAGTAACAGGGCTCTATGTAATTTCTCGTGCCGCCACCAGAGACTCTCTTCATGGTAGCGTGAAAGGTCTACTCCCTGAAGATCATCATCGAGCGATTGACCAAAATGGACGGGCTTGAAAACCGACAGGTCGGGAGCAGAGGTGCCGGTAAAAAAGCAGTCCTTGCGCCGCGGCGATACCCGAGCCACCATCGATCCGGTCGTCTGCGCCCGGTGGAATAGTCCTCCGGCATGGAGGGCCACATCGCTCTTCGACCTCCGCCCCGGATGAACACTCCTCCGCCACCGGAGCAACCGCATCATTCCAAGGTGCGGATAATTGCGGTCCAGCTGGGATAATCCCCTTAGGAGGCTCTCCCGAAGTTGACGATCAAGGCTCAAACGAGTATGCAACTTGCAGCTAAACGTGTCTGCGAAGTGCACCTCTTCATCTTGCTTCACCCACCCTCTCAATTGGGCATATTGGGGCAAAGCGTAGGAACTGCGCTCATAGTCAGTTCCCAGCGTCAGTCTGGAAGAGAGAATTGTCCCACTCTCGACCCGCTTGGCCGCCCAATGCCGACCAGCCGTTTCCAATATCCAAGCCTCATTCGCGTCGGCAATGATAAAACTGTTGTCATGACTATAGGAGACATCCTCGTACCGGCAGGCCCCACCCTGCCCATGGCTCTGGAGCAGGGAAATGATAACGTCCAGGGCATCCTCCGCCGTACCGCCGCGCTCAAGACCCAATCGTACCAGGTCCATCCCGATCAGGCCCGGTTCGGATTCATGATCCCGGGTGAGAAGCGCCTCACAGCCGATAATCACACCCTGGTAATTGGCACCCATCTCACCACCCCAGGTCCACCACGGCTTGCTGAGTACAATGCTATAGCGCTGAGGAACTTGAAGGATGGTTATGTGGGTGCACTTGACCAGAGTATTAGCATCGTGTTCCACAGCTGGTTGCGTTATGATTAGCTGGCACTCTCCCGGCTCCCGGTTGTTATTCTTGCCAAAGTACATGGCACCATCGGGGCTGGCTGCAGCAGGAATGACCATCGTGCTCGACATAGGGTTGATAAGCTATCGTTCGTTACCCTGCTACGTCCAAGATTTTCTTATGCCAGTAAGGCAAGCGAACCACCCGCCAGGATGACATGATGGAGAAATGCAAGGATGAGGTGTGGAAAATGGGGTGGGATGATACCCACTGCCCAGCCGCCGGAATAAAGAAACCCGCAGCTGGGTTGCTTTTCTATAAGCTGTTCAGATAATCACTAGAGAGTCCCAGAGATCGGGCCGGCGATCGCTGGTCCCACACTTAGAGTATGTCTTTCAACGCTTCCAGTTTGGCTGCCAGCTTCGACCTCCCGGATAAGCTGGTCACATCTACCGTGAAAGTATTATCCAGCCGCTGAACCCAGACCAGGCAAGAGTCAAATTCGGCCAGGCCGAAAAACCCGGTGGCCACGGTGTGGACGAGATGCCGGTAGCTCAGGGTGGGATCGCGACGAAAGACCCAGATTGGGGCCCGGCTCAAAGCCTTCTTGGCGTCTGCCACAGCATCGCTGAACTCCCCCAAGGCCAGGTTGGAGAACGAACGCCCCGCCAGTATCTCCACTCCTATGATGGTGGGGTCTGAGAGCCCCCCACCGATATCAAAGTTGACGACACTGGTATCGGCAATACTGAGCTTGCCATAGGCCCATCCCAGTCCATTCCAGCCGTCGGCGTATTCTGGCAAGACAGCCGTACCCTCACTGAATTGGCCGATAGCTGCACGATACTGGCGTTCGGCCAGCAGCTGCCAGCCTTCTTCTACGTAATCGGGAGCTTCCGGCTCCATCTCCACTTGGCAAGCGGTGACAGCGAGCGTTAAGCCGATGGCATATGCAAGTGGAACATACACAAGCTTTCGTCTCATGACCCTACCTCACCAGCAACATCTTTTTCGTTGCCCGATAACCGGTATCAGTCACCAGATGTATAAAGTAAATGCCGCTGGCGACCGATCTGCCTTGCTGATCAATCCCGTGCCAGAGCAGCTCATACCGACCCATCCGGGCCTCGCCTTCTAAGAGTGTCCGCACCCGCTGCCCCAGGATATTATATATTACCACATTGACTCGTTGTACCGGACCATCATTGAAGCCCAGGTCAAAAACGATTCTCGTGCTAGGATTGAAGGGATTCGGATAATTCTGGTGCAACCCGGTAATCGTGGGCACAATGATCGTCCGGGGACCGAGACGGAATGTTCCGGCGCTCTCAGACCAGGTGGTTACCATCTCACCATCGTCTATTGTGGGCAGCTCTTCCCAGTAACCACCGGACCGGAGGAGGTAAATGGCCTGATCCGCCATTCCCTTCGTCAGGCCTTCCATAACTGGCCGCATGCTGACACGAACGGGCTTATCAAAGGGTGATTGTCCATCACCCAGCCGATAGGCGCCGCCGCCAGCCGTCGACGGAGCCATGAGCGTCGAATCCACGACTAGCAGGTAGCGGTCCCGGCTGACACTGCCCGCTGTACCCACCACCCTGAAGTGCGCGTCGGGACTGGATGCCACCCAGGTCTGTCCCCGCTTGGCCAGCGCCCAGCCGAGACTGTAGGTCAGGGTAGTATCCCCGGCCACACTGAAGCCCACCACCAGCAGCGAGTGGGTACCGATATCCGCGAACTTGTGCGTAGCCACATACGTAAAGCTCTCAACTTCCAGCAAATTAACCAGTGAGTCGTCCACAATAAGGTGAACGCTATCTGCCATGCCCAAGGAATCGACTATCAAGACTTGCCCAAAGGCGGACAGGAGATTGTTCTGCACCACACTGGTCGTGAGCTGGGGCTTGGCTACGATTATCACGCCGTCACTGACCACGGGGGCAGACACGTTTCCTGCGCCATCAGTGGCGCGCACGACAATATAATAGGTGGTCCTGTACTCCAGCTGGAGATCTGAAACGGTTATGGAGGTGTTGGTACCATTCTCTGTCCAACCGAGAACATCCATAGCCCCGGGGGTGGTTCCAACAGCGAACTCGTACAGTACGATCCCGGATGTCGGTTCCGAAAAGCCGGAATAATGGCCCGCCAACATGTGGGTCGAGCGGCTTGTATCAATATCCTCCCCTTCCCCATCGTAGACAATGGCGGTCTCGATTCCGGGCGCCAGGGTATCATAAACCACGTTGGGAATGGCACCGAAACCACGGTTGCCGGCCTGATCCAGAGCACTAATCTCAATGGTATAGGCGGCACCCTGAACCAGCTGGGGTGAATTGGGCAGGAGACCGGCGTGAGTACCGGCGTTCAACTTGTCGCCGGTCAGGGGGACCACATGGGGGGAAGCATCGTCAATAACGCCGGGATTAAGCTCCCAGGTCCAGGTCACCCACCCGCTATCGGCTCTCTCGTTTAGAATATATGAAAGCGCTGCGGTGCGTACGAAATCGCCCGTGTCAGGCATTACCGATGTAACGACCGGCGGGGTATTATCAACTTTGAGGCTATAGGTGCCTGCCAGCGGCACGGCAAGATTCCCGATCCGATCGTAGGCCGTTACCGTAACCGCAGCAAATCCGTCGTTCCCGGCCGGGATTGTCACCAGGCTGGTCCAGATCGAATCAGACTCCGCCCGGAACATCTGTAAGCCAGCAAAATCAGCGCCGATTCCGGCAAAATCTACTGCGTAGGTTGGGGTCGGTCGGACCGGCTCCTGGAAAGTGGCGGTAATGGTCACTACGTCGCCCACGCGGGCTAGGGTGTCGGAATAAGCCAGCACATAACCCGGTGGGTTGTTGTCTACATACAAGCCGGTGCGACCGGTAATATTCTCAAGCGTCAACGGATTACCGGCCAGGTCAGTGGCGACGATGGTGACGGTAACAGGGCCATCGTTCCCGGCTGGGATAACGGCAGTGTAGATCCATACGACTGGGTCCTCGGTGGGAACCAAGGAGCCGGAAATCGTTTCACCGGCATAGTCAATGCTTATCTGCGGGGAGGTAATGTCTGCATCCGCGAAGGTGGCGGTAATAGTCACCGCGTCGCCCTCCTTGGCTACAGTATCGCTGTAAGTGATAGCCGCTTGTGGTGGGGTTTGATCTACAGTCAGCCTGTCGGCGCTGACGCCGCTCACCGTGCGGTTACCGGCCACATCGGTGATGAGAGCACGGAAAGTCAGGACATCACCCTCCGAGAAACCGGACAGCTGCTTCACACCCCGTACCGTATCTTCAGTAGCGGCTACAGCCACGGTCACCCGACCGATAACGAGGTCAATGGCCTCGATGGAGTCCGACGCCCCCAGGTTCTGGTAGAAGCCATCTGCCTCAGCCTGGAGTTGGAGCATGCCACCTATGATAGTGGTATCCGCAGCGATGGGGATAGTTACCGTCAGGCCGGTGTTGCTGCTGTTCCAATATAGCGGCACACTGGTTCCGCCAGTGGTTACTACCGCCCCCACCATAAAATCGGCCGGCGGGGTCTGATCCACAAAGAGCGGCGGACTGCCAACAGAATCGGTAACGGTATTGCCCACCGCATCGGAAATCACCGCTGTGACCGTTGCCACGACACCATCAGCGAAATGGCTTATTCCTTCGAACTGGGCGGCAGAAAGTATCATGGTCTTGGTACTACCCATGTCACGCGACGTGATGAAATACGGACTGCCCACACTCTCATAATCCCAGGCACCAATCCGGGCCCGAAGCTGGATATTCCCTCCATCGAGACTGAGGGCTGTACCCACAGGCACCTGGACTTCCAGCGTGGTGTTGGTGCTGTTCCAATACCCGGGGACGATGGTTCCGCCCATGGGTGACACAGGTCCAAGGGTAAAGGAAACCGGAGGCTCGTCATTATCCAGAATAGTATGGATAAGGACCGATTTGTCCCCCAAAATGGCATTAACAGGATTGGCGAGGTCGATCCGAATGGTTTCATCACCCTCTGTGAAGGGATCATCAAATACATTGGCCTTAAGGATGACCGCAGTTTTACCCGGAGAGAAGTAGGCTGTGCTGCTGCACAGGGAATAATCGACACCTCCGCCGGTAGCTGTCCCGCTAACAATGTAATCCACACTGACGGGTCTCTGCGAGGGAGCGGTCAGGTTGAGCCCGAAGCTGACCGGGGAGACACTCTCTTCCCCATCTGACGAAGCGGTAGCAAAACTCACTTCGGGTGGTTCATCATCGTCCAGGATGGTATAGGTATGCACTTTCTGCAGACCCAGCTCCGCGTTCGTGGGACTGGCAAGGGTGATTAACACTGTTTCATCCGGCTCATCGAAGGCATCGTCTATGATGGCCAGCGGTATAATAGTAGTGGAATCACCGGCGGGAATCGTGACCGTTCCGCCACTGATGGCGAAATCGACGTCTCCGGCGGCACTGCCGTCTAAAACGTTATAGACTACCGCGATATCTGCCCCGGACCTGTTGGAGAGGGCTAGCTCCACTCCCGGGGAAGCGAGCCCCTCAGCACCCTCCGATCTGGCCTGCGTAAAGGCAATGGTCGGTCGCCGGAGATAATCATTGTCACTAATCGTATAGGTATAAATCGTATTCACACCGGGCTTGACATTCGTGAAATCGGTCAGTTCGATGACAACCGTTTCGCTGAGCTCGTAGAGGTCGTCATCGATAATCCACAGTGTCAGGGTGGCTGATGAAGCCCCTGCCGGTATGATAATAGGTCCCGCATCTAGCGTAAAATCGACACCGCCACTGTCAGCTGCGCCGCCAATACTGTAATCCACCGTGATCTCTCTGCCCGAGGGATTCGTGAGATTGAGCGTAAGCACGACCGGACTGAGAATCTCCGAGCCGCTGCAGCTGGTTCCGGAAAACTGGATGCTGGGGGCCAGGTCGTCATTCACAATAGTGTAGGTGTGAACGCTGACCGCCCCCAGGGTGGCATTCACCGGATTAGATAGGCCCAGGATGATGGTCTCATCATTCTCATCGAGGCCATCACCATAAATAATGATCGGAATGTTGCTGGATGTGTCTCCCGGAGAGATGGTGCCTTTGCTGCCTGTGAGGGCATAATCCACGCCGCTGGTGGCCGTGCCCCCCGTTACCGCATAATCGAACGTCACCGGCAGAGCCGAGGCCGACGACAGCGTCACAACAATCGGTACGCTACTCGATTCATCCCCGCCGGATGTAGCCAGGTTGAACGCCAGCACCGGCGGGGCTTCGTCCTCTATAATAGTCACCGTGTGCTCGGCATTGACCCCCAGATTCATTCCGTCGGACGGATTAGAAAGGGTGACCACAAAGGTTTCATCACCCTCATAAACGCTATCATCGTGGAGCAGAAATGTGATGTCGGCGGTGAGGACTCCCTTAGGAATAGTAACAGTCCCTGCATTCAGGGTATAATCAACATTATCGCCAATGGCGGTACCACCGGTAACGGCGTAGTCGACCGATACGGGAATACCAGCAATACTATCCAATTGAACTTGAAGGGTAGGTGGAAACGCATTCTCCGCCACCAGAGTCGAGGTTGTCACGAACTGGATGGTTACTTCGGCATCGTCATCATTGATCGTGAAAGTATGAACCTTGCCGGCACCAATGTTCGCGTTCGTGGGATTCTCGATGGTCACCTCGATGGTCTCATCAATTTCATATATGGAATCATTGATGAGATTGGCCAGGATATCAGCCCCGGTAGCCCCCACCGGAATAGTGAGGATATCATCGTTCAAGGTGTAATCCACCCCACCTCCGGTGGCTGTACCACCTGAGACCCGATACGCCACGCTCACTTCACGCCCCGAGACCGGCGTCAGGGTTACCGGCATATGGGCGGTGGTATCGCTTTCATGTCCCCGCGCCGAAGCGGCTATCTGAACGATGGGCAGGAGATCATAATCCTTTATGGTGAGAAGATGAGTCGCGTCGGCCCCCAGCATGGCGTTGACGGGATTCGACAAGGTGAGTTCAACCAGCTCGTCGTCCTCGTTCAGGATATCATCTATTATCCCGACGCTGATCGTAGTGGCGGTGGCGCCGGCCGGAATGGTGACGGTGCCGGGGACCAGAGCATAGTCCACCCCGCCGCCGGTGGCTGTACCATTGCTGACGGCATAGCCCGCCGAGACAGGGCGTCCTGACACGGGGGACAGTTGCACCTGAACGCTGGCCATCGTATTGGCCTCAGCCGTCTCGGATGCCGATAGGGAAAACTGGATCGTGGGTGGGGCGTCGTCATCAACTATATTATAGGTGAACACGGTACCTGCGCCCAGAGTGGCGTTTACCGGATTCGAGAGGGTCACCTTGAAGGTTTCATCCTCCTCATCCAAGGCATCATCATTAAGATTCACGCTGATAATGGTATTGAGCTGGCCCGCCGGTATGATAGCCGTACCCGAACTCAGCACATAATCAACGCCGCCGCCGACTGCCGAGATATTCTGCACGGAATAATTCACGAAAACATCCATATCCCAGGAGGCCGAGAAGATCGTGAGACTCACCTCAATCGAATCTTCCAGGGCCCCCTCCGCGCGGCCACCACTGGCGACGGTGAAGGCAACCTCTGGGGGACTCTCATTATCAATAATAGTATAGGTATAAACAGTTTTGGCCCCCAGCTGGGCATTCACCGGGTTCGAAAGGGTCACCTCCAGCGTTTCATCGTGCTCTCCAACGTCGTCGTCCTGGATCAGGAGGTTAATATGCGCAATGAATTCACCAGCCGGGATAGTAACCATGCCGGCAGGCAGGAAGTAATCCACACCGCCGCCCGAAACCGTTCCACCGGTCACAGCATAATACACGCTCGTATTCCGTCCCGAAATCGCTGAGATCTCCAGCTGAAGATCAACCGAGGTGATGCTCTCATCTCCGCTGGAACTCTCGGTGGTGAACTGAATCCAGGGGGGAGCATCGTCATCACTGATAGTGTAGGTATGGAGGGTATTGATGCCCAGGTTGGCATTGACCGGGTCGGTGAGGGTCAGCACCACCGTCTCGTCGTCCTCGTCCAGCAGGTCGTTTACGATGGGGAGGCTGAGGGCCGCAGTGGAGTCACCAGCTGGAATCAGGGCGACACCCCCAGCAAAAATGAAGTCGATTCCATCACCCGAGGCCGTCCCGCCGGTCACAGCGTAATCGACCGTCACGTCCTGCCCGGAGATGGTATTCAGCTCCAGCTGGATGAAAGCTGGATTAGTGCCTTCACTATCGGTGGAGCTGATCGTCGCAAATTGGATAAACGGGCGCGCATCATTATCGACAATCGTGTAGGTATGAATTGAGTTGGGACCCAGAGTAGCATTTACGGGAGCGGAGAGGAAGACCAATATCGTCTCATCACTCTCATCGAGGAGGTCATCGGTGATGTCGAAGCTGATGGCCGCGGCGATTTCTCTAGCCGGAATCGTGACCGTCCCAGCCACCAGCGTATAATCCACTCCAGCACCTTTGGCCGTGCCACCGGAGACGGCGTAGTTAACCGTCACCACCGACTCGGAGGGCCAGGACAGCTCCAGCTGCAGCGTGGCTGATGGAATTCCCTCGTATCCGCTGGAACTGGTCAGGACAAACTGGACTTCAGGTGCATTGTCGTCATCCACGATAGTATAGGTATGCACCGTCCGGGCACCCAGGGTGGCATTCTCAGGATTGGAAATAGTTACTTCAATGGTCTCGTCCGATTCGAACAGTTCATCATTGACCACATCGAGGCAGATACTGGTCGTGGTGGTCCCGGCGTTGATGGTGGCACTGCCCACCGCCAGAATGTAATCCGTACCGCCACCAGTGGCGCTACCTCCCGTCACCGAATAATCAACCGTGACATTGAGGGCAGACACCGTGGAGAGCTCCAGCGGCAGATAAGCTGGCGACTGCTCCTCCCCACCGCTGGAAGCGGCCGTCGTAAACTGGATGGTTGGCGGCGGATCATTGTCCTGAATAGTATAGGTATGAGTCTGATTGCCCCCTAACGATGCATTAACGGCATTAGATAAGCTGACGATGACCGTTTCATTACTCTCATCCAGAACATCATCACTTATGGCTAGCTGAATATTGACCGCCGTCTCACCGGCCGGAATCGTGGCCGTACCCGGCAGGAGAGTATAGTCGACACCGCCGCCAGCAGCGGTGCCTCCGGTAACGGCATAGTCAACCGTGACGTTATTATCGGTAGCCGACGACAGCTGCACTGCCAGATTGGCCGGCGAGCTCCCCTCATCCCCGCTGGAACTGGTCAGGGCAAACTGAACGACGGGTTGCGTTTCATTATCTGTGATGGTGTAAGTGTGGACGGTGTTTGGACCCAGATTGGCATTCACCGGATTGGATATGCTCACTTGAACCGAATCTTCTTCTAATTCATACTCCAAGTCATCAATAATGATCAAGCTGATACTAGCAGAGGTGGCACCCGACGAAATGGTAACGGTACCAGGATCGAGCACATAGTCTGTCGGCTCAGCATTACCCCCAGATATTGCATAGTCAACAGTAATCTCGAAAGCCGAGGGCGCGGACAATACCAGCTGCAGAGCTACCGGAGATATACTCTCGTCGCCGCTTGAGGCCGAGTCGGCAAACTGCACCGTCGGCGGCTCATCGTTATCATAGATGGTATAGGTATGGACAGAATTAACTCCCAGGGCAGCGTTCACCGGATCGCTGAGGGTCACCGCGATGGTCTCAAGACCCTCATCAATAAAATCATCTACAATGTTAGCATTAAAACTGGTAGCGGTAGCACCAGCCGGAATCGTGGCTGTACCAGCCGCTAAGGTGTAATCGATACCGCCGGGGGTAGCGTTACCACCGGTGACGATATAATCCACCGTGACCTCACGTCCGGATATGGGAGCGAGCTTTATCTGGAAAACGGCCGGCGTGACGGCCTCATTCCCTTCAGATGCGGAGGTGAAAAACTGTATTACGGGAAGCGTGTCGTTATCTACGATCGTGAACGTATGAACTTTAGTAGCACCTAGGGTGGCATTCACCGGATCGGAAAGGGTCACCGCGATGGTCTCATCGTTCTCATCGAGATCATCGTTCACGATAGTGACATCAATGGTAGTGTCGATATCCCCGGCTGTAATGATAGCCATAGCCGCCGACAGAGCATAATCGTCACCGCTAGTAGCCGTACCGCCGGTAGCGGCATAGCTCACCGATACATTCTGGGAAGACACCTCGGACAGGCGCACCAGGAGCTTAGCGGGGGTGGTACCCTCATCACCGCTGGACGAGGAAAGGGCAAACTGGATTTCAGGCGGCGTATCGTTATCGGTAATGGTATAGGTGTGAGTGGTGATCGCTCCCAGGGTGGCGCTGTCCGGATCCGAGATCGTCACCACGATGGTTTCATCAGTCTCGAAAATGATGTCGTCTACAATCGTTATCGGGATATTGAAGGTAGTCTGGTCAGCCGGGAAGGTGGCCGTTCCAGCAGCCAGGGTATAGTCGACCCCGGCTCCCGTGGCCGTGCCAGCGGTGGCCGCATAGTCGACAGTGACGGTAAAGTCAGAAGGCGCTGAGAGCTCGAGCAGCAGATTGGCCGGTGTCGTGCCTTCGTCTCCACTGGAGGTGGAGGTCGTGAAGGCCACTGCCGGGCCTTCGTTGTCATTATCAATGATGGTATAGGTATGGACCGTCGCTCCGGCGGGATCGAAAACCGCATTGACCGGGTTGGAGATCGTTACTTCGACAGTCTCGTCAATTTCATCCCGGAGGTCGTCCACAACATCCAGATTGATGGTTTCACTCACTGAACCGGGCAGGAAGGCGAGGATACCGGATCCGAGGAGGGTATAGTCGACGCCGCCTCCCGTGGCGCTCCCGCCGGTAATAGCATAGTCAACGGTCACGGTAGCACCGGAGGGATCGGACAAGGTCAGTGAGAGGTTCGCATCGAGGGCTTCAACACCCGCTGAGGAGGCCGCGGCGAAGGCGATCCTGGGGCGCGGCTTGATGGCCACAGTGGCGGTAACGAATTTATTTATACCGCTAAGATAAAAGGCGGCCTGACCGGTAGCCCCGGCGGAAGGCTGGAAAGCATCGGCTACAGCGCCGGTAACGGTGCCCGAACCGGTGCCGCTGGCCAATACGAACCGGCCGTTTGTACCGGCAGGATAGATGCTCGTATCCGGGGTTGGCAGGTCAGCGTTATCCGCCGCCAGCAGACGAAGGATCATGGTACTGTCGACTGTGGAACTGATTGACGGCGTTAGCGGTTCTTGCTCTCTACCACTAGTGATTGCCGAGCCGTTAATCGGATCACCGGGATCGGCGCCGCTGTAGCGCAGGACTGCGCCTACCGCCTGTTCCGGTGTCGCCCAGCTGAAGGTATAAGCTCCGGGCTCCGAAGAACCGGCCACTTTCCACCAGATACCCAATGTAGCACCGTTTCGATGCTGCTGAATCTGGGTCCAGTCCGGGGACGGGGGGAAAATGGTCTCGCTCGCATCAGTGGCAATGACCCCGATCAGCAGGTCATTCTCAGCCGTGCCGATTGGTTTGTTGATGGCGAGGACCTGAACATCGGCACCGGTGTAGGCGGTGGCAATCGACTCGAATGCAACCCTGCTCTGGGCGAAAACCACTGTGGTCATCACCAGCGAAATAAAGAGCCGTAAAAGGGTGGTTTCAAAAAAACGCATCTCTAACGATCTGCGCAAAATTTATATCCTATTCTCATATAATCTCTTATCGACGATATTCTCCTAAAATTAATCTTAATCTACAAGTTTTACTCCCGATGTGATCTACATCAAGTAACCTGATCCATTTGTGATATAGGTCATACTCCCGACTGTAAGCTACTCACAGAAGCAATGTTCAGGGATGGAAGACTATTGAAAGCAAAATATTTTCGCTCTTATATAAAAGTGTGCTACAGTCATACCGAAGGGGTAATGGAGACTATTAAAAACGTAAAGCAATTGTGATCCAAGAAATCCGCTCAGCCTGCTGAACTTATTAATCCACTCGTAAATCCTCTTCCAACGTTTCCAGTTTAGCCGCTAGCCGTGACCGCCCTGACAGCGTGCTGACATTGGCCGTAAAAGTGTCATCCAGCTTCCGAATCCAGACCAGACAGGAATCAAACTCGCCCAGACTATAGAATCCGGTTGCCACGGTTAGGGTAACGTGCTCGTAAGTCACAGTGACATCTCGCCGGAAGACCCAGGTAGGAGAGCGGGATAAGGCCGCCTTGCCATCGTCCACCGCACCGGAAAAGCTGCCCAGCGCTAACCTGGCAAACGAACGTCCCGCCAGGATCTCCGTACCCACGATGGACGTGTCAGCCAGACCCACGCCCTCGGAGAAGTGGTCAGCACTCGTGTCGGCAATGCCCAGCTTCGCATAAGCCCAGCCCAGGCCGTTCCAGCCATCGGCATACGAATCGTCCAGCTCCGTACCAGCTTCGAATTGGGTGATGGCTGCACGATAGCTGCCTTCGGTCAGGAGCTCCCAGCCGTATTCGACATAGTCGGGCGCTTCGGGCAAAACTTGCTCCCGGCAGCCCCCTACTATGAGCACCGCTAGCAGCAGGGCAACGAGAAAACCGAAAATGACACGCGGCTTCAAGTCCATCGTTCTACCTTATCAGCAACATCTTCTTGGTCTTCTGGTAACCGGAACCGGTCGAGAGACGCACGAAATAAATACCACTGGCAACTGCAGCTCCCTGGTCATCCACCCCATCCCACACCAGCTGGTAGCGTCCAGTGGATGCCTCGCCATCATAGAGTGTTCGCACCTGCTGACCCAGCAGATTGTGGATCACCACCTTAACCTGCTGGCGAGGACCATCCTGAAAGCCCAGATCAAAGCTAATGCAGGTCGTCGGATTGAAGGGATTGGGATAGTTCTGATGGAGGCTGGTGGCCTGGGGCACCACTATGGTACGGGGTCCCAGGCGAAATGTCCCGGCGCGCCGGACCCAGGTGCTTACTTGCTCGCCATCATCAACAGTGGGCAGTTCCTCCCAGCAACCATCCATCCTGAAAATATAAATTGCCTGCAACTCCCCGCCCCGTCCCGGAGCCACAGCGGGCTGCATACTAACACGCACAGGCTCATTAAAGGGGAACTGGCCATCGCCCAATCTGTAAGCACCGCCATGGATCGCCGACAATCCCATTAGGGTGGAATCCACCACCAGCAGGTAACGGTCCATACTAACTGAGCCGGGGAGTCCCATCGTCGTGAAGCGCTGATCCGCACTAATGGCAATCCACGCCTGATCCTTTTTCGCCAGTGCCATGCTAAGGCTGTAGGTGCAGGTTGTATCACCCATGCCGCTGAATCCGGTTACGCTCAGGCTGTGCGGACCGGTCTCCTCAAGCTCATGAGTACCCACATAAGAATAAGAAAAAGTATCAATTAGTGTGGAAGTCACCCGCACACTATCGGCCAGAATGCGGATACTGTCGGCCATTGCCAGGGTATCAGTCACAAAAATCTGCAGGTAATTAGAGAAGACACTGTTCGGAACAGCGCTTACCATCAGCCGCGGTTTGTCGACAATCCTAATTCCATCGCTGGAGACTGAGTCGGACACATTACCGGCACCATCGGTAGCTCGTACACTGAAGTAGTAGTACGCCTTATAGGCCAATCGTAATCCGCGCACGGTCGCCAAGGTATCGGTATTGTTGCCGGTCCAGTCGATGACGTTGGTGCCCCCCGGTGTGGTGCCGAGGGAATATTCATAAAGCACAATGCCTGAAGTCAGCTCAGAAAAACCCGAGTAGTGTACTGTGAGGGTGTCGGTGGAACAGGTGGAATCGAGGTCGGCGGCCGGACCGTCGTAAACAACAACACTTTGAATGCCAGGAGCCAGCGTATCATAAGTGATGGTCTCAACTTCCATCGTATCGGCATTGCCAACCCTGTCGACGGCGATAAATCCGATAGTATAAGCCGCTGCCTGGACCAGCGAAGCTACATTGGTCAGTAGGCCGCTATGGGTTCCCGCAGTTAATTCAGACCCTGTCAGGGCCTGGACGTGGGGAGAAGCACCGTCCGTTACGCCTGCCTCCCAGGTCCAGATAACCTGGCCGCTGGCGATAGTCTCACCAAGATCATAGGCCACGGCAGTCGTCCGCACGAAATCACCTTCTTCGGGAGAGGTTGGTATAATAATCGGCGCCGTGTTATCCACCTTCAGAGTAGTGGTGCCCGATATCGGTGTTATGGTATTACCCGCCAGGTCGAGGCCGGTCACAGTCACGGTGGCGAAGCCATCATTGCCGGTGGGGGCTTCAACAATATAGGTCCAGATAGAATCAAAGGTCGCCATGCTCATGGCCGTATCAGCGATATCGGCACCAGTCCCGGCAAAATCGATGGATATGGCGGGTGTGGGCTGA
>JBGVTM010000088.1 GCA_041862535.1 Candidatus Neomarinimicrobiota bacterium
GGGGGCAGCAGTACCCCGTCGGACAGGCTCACCCAGGGCCTGGAAATCAAGACCAATATCGTCATCGGTAATCTACCCCTGCTGACCCTGGCCTACGGTCAGGCGGGGGATCAGGAAGCCTGGGAACAGAACGACCCGGTCAGCTACCTGCGTTTGGGGCTGGTGTCGCCGTTTTAGCCCTGGTCAGCCATGGGCGCGGGGCAGTTTCGGTTTGGCTGCCCCGGCACGCTTTTTCGCCCCGATACCTTCTTCCGGCTCCCGATAGATGCGGGAGGTGGGGTAAGCCAGGGCGATGTCGTCGTACTTGTCGAATTCGTGAAGGATATCTTCCCAGATGGCGTGGACGGTAGCGCGGCGCTCGTGGGGCGAGCACAGGTAGCGGATTGTCAGCTGCACCCCGTTTTCCTTCACCTCAGTGAATACCCTTGGCTGGAGCTTGGGCTCGTGGATGAGAAATTTGTGGGAGGTTTTGCGGAGCTCGTTCCGGGCGGACTGGCTCACGGTCTCCCCGTGTTTGCGACCCAGTTTTTCCAGAATCTCCTTGGCTTTCTCCCAGCTGCTTTCGAAGGTAATGGTCACGGGGATTTCATTCCAGATATAGGGAAAGCCATGGCTGAAGTTGATCAGGCCCCGGCTGAAGATAGTACCATTGGGTACATAGATAATGCGCCCGGTGGGACTTTCGCCGTTGTATGGGCTGCCGATTTCCATGAGGGTGAACTGAAACAGTCCCTGATCGACCACGTCACCGGCCTGCTCACCGACCTGGACGCGGTCGCCCACCTTCACGGGTCGCAGCCACATGATATAGGCCCACCCGGCGATGTTTACCAGCGGATCTCTGAGGGCGATGGCAATGCCGGCGGAAAGCAGGCCCAGGAAGGTGGACAGGGTCTGGAAAGCCTCGATCCAGATGCGGCCCACCACCAGGATCCCAATGACGAAGGCTACCACGTTGCTGATTTTGCGCCACTGATAGCGGGCTCGAGGCTCCTCAACCCGGCGGAGGGCCAGCTTCAGGACCAGGTAGCGCAGCAGCCAGAGGACTGCGATGGTAAGGACGGAGTTGAGAAGTTTGGACCAAATCATATAATCTCCATGCGAATCAATCCACTAAAGCTAAAGATAGCTGCCGGTTTTAAGCGAAGGATTTTGCAGTCCCGCTATCGTCCGGGATTGTGATACCCGAGCCGGTTACCTGGGAAGACTTTCCGGCATGTCCGCCACCACGTAGGCCATGACCGCCAGGGCCGCCACGCAGAGGTTCAGCTCGCGGGGATCGAGCTTATCGATTGTGTCAGCGCTGGTATGGTGATACCAGAAGTATTTGTTCTCGTCGACGTTGAGTCCCATGCCCGGGACGCCTTCCCGCATCATGGGGGATATGTCGGCCCCGCCGCCTCCCTCGACAACGCTGTCCGCTCCGATTGATTCCAGCAGGCTGGCAACCTCTCGTAGAATGGCGAGAGCTTCGGGCGAGCCGGAAAAGCCAAATCCCCGGGGTTTGAAGACTCCCATGTCAGACTCCAGGGCCAGGAGGTGGTTAGGCAGCTGGTCCTGGTAGGCATCTCTGTAGGCCCGTCCCCCGCGCAGGCCGATCTCTTCGTTTGTCCAGAGTACCACCCGGATAGTGCGTCGGGGCCGCAGGCCCAGCTGCTGCAGCCGGCGGACGGCCTCCCAGGCGGCCACGCAACCACCGCCGTCGTCCATCGCGCCCTGGCCCACATCCCACGAGTCAATGTGCCCGCCCATAACCACCACCTCTTCGGGCTTCTCGCGGCCAACGATCTCGGCCACTATGTTGCGACTGGGCACGTCGGGTCGGAACCGGGCCTCCATTTTCAGTCGCACAACGACCTGCGCTCCCCGGTCCTGAAGGCGCTGGAGCAGCAGGGCGTCTTCCACCGTAACGGCGGCGTGGGGGATCCGGGGAACGCCATCGGTGTAGCCCATACTGCCGGTGTGGGGGTTATTGAGGGAATGGGGCGTCACTGACCGCACCAGGCTGGCCACGGCCCCCATCCTGGCCGCCTCGCTGGCCCCGGCCCAGCGGTAGCGCACCGTCTCACCGTAAGTGGTGAAGGGGACATTATAGACCACGATCTTGCCCCGGGTCTGCTCGGCCTTCGTTGCCAGGTCATCGAAACTGCTGACCACCAGTACGGGTGCAGAGATGCCCCGACGCGGGGTGCGCACCGAGCCGCCCAGGCCGATCATGCTCAGCTCGCGCTCAAATGGGTGCACCAGTTGTAGGGACTCCCTGCCCCGGATCCAACGGGGTACCATTACCTTCTCACCCCGTACGTTTTCCAGGTCGTCGGTCGTCATCTGCGCGAGAATCCAGTCAATGGCGTCCTCCAGGTTCCGTGTGCCGGAGAAGCGCGGCCCGAAGGTGTCCACCAGCTCGGCCAGTCGCTGGAAGGCGGCGCTGTCGGCCAGGGACGCCTGAATAATCCGGTCGGCGGCAGCGCGGTAGGTATTGGCAATCTGTCCGAGGGCGGATGAAGTGATAAAAAAAGTGCTGAACAAGAAGACAGCTGTTCGGCGCATTGATGCTCCTTTGGGTGGTTTCTTTTAGATTGACTGTGGTTGGTGGCTGATCTCCCAGGGCGGTCGAAATCTACCTTTATCGGGTCTCACAATAAGTCCAGCCCCGCTTTAATTTGACTCTATGAACGAGGCCGTATTCTCGATTAGCCGGACGTAGAAGCGGATGATGTCGGCGAAGTTCTCCACACCCATGTGTTCATCGGTCCCGTGGATCCTTTGCATGTCCTCCAGGGAGACGCGGGTGGGGATAAATCGATAGGTATTGGGACTTAGCCCCCGATAGTGTCGGCTATCAGTGGCGCCCACGACCAGTGAGGGGGCCACGATCACCTCGGGGAAGAGCTCCCGGATGGTATGCTCCAGGGCCTGGTAACCGGGGGCCTCGATGCCAGCGACGGCCGACGGTTCATCGTGGAATCCGAGCTGCTTGATCATAACCCGGCGGTCGTCGATTGTGCGCCGGACATGCTCCAGAATCATCTCACTGGTCTCTCCCGGCAGGAGGCGGAAATTCACCACCATGTTGGCACGGCTGGGCAGGATATTCTCTTTCAAGCTGCCCGAGGCCATAGTCGCGGCAGTGGTGGTACGGATCATGGCATTGGTGGTGGGAGCGGCTGCCAGCTGGGCCTTGACCAATGGAGCGAAGAGCCACAGATTGGCGAAAGCCATCCGCATGAAGAACGGCATTTCCGGTCCGATGACGTCAAACATCTGCTTTACCGGTCCTCGGAGGGTAGCGGGACGCTGGTTGACCTCCAGGCGGGTAACGGCCCGGCTCAGGATGCCCACCCCGGTGCTGGAGGGTGGCATGGAAGAATGCCCCCCTTCGGACTCAACCGACAGCTCCACCGTCAGGTAGCCTTTTTCGGCGATGCCGATCATGGCTACTGGTGCTTCGAGACCGGGCGCGATACCGTGAGTTATGACCAGCCCTTCATCGAGGACATATTCGGCCTGCACATCTCGCGATTGAAGGAGCCTGACGATCTGGAGGGCTCCGTCCTGTCCGCCGATTTCTTCATCGTGACCGAAGGCCAGGATGACCGTCCGTTGGGGCCGAAAGCCATGACTTATCAGCTGTCCAACTGCCTCCAGCAGCCCCAGCAGGCTGGCCTTGTCATCCATGGCTCCCCGGCCCCAGATGTAGCCATCCGTGATGGCACCGCTGAAGGGCGGCTGGGTCCAGTCGGTCACCGTTTCAGGGTCCACCGGTACCACGTCCGAATGGGCCAGCAGGATGATCGGTTTCAGGTCCGGGTTGTCCCCCGCCCAGGTATAGAGGAGGCTGTAATTGTTCACCACTTCCCTTTTCAGGGTCTGGTGGACGACGGGATAGGTCTCTTCAAGGAAGCGGTTGAAGGCCCGGAAAGGTTTCGGATCGAACCGGGCGGGATCCTGATAAGAGATGGTGCGGAAAGTGAGGGCCTTGCTCAAGTGTGCTGCGGCAGTTAGCGTATCAACAGTAACGCCCCCTACCGGCTCCACCGCCACCTGTCTGGAGGTGAAGGTGAACGTGCGTACCAGGACGATGACAACGATAATGCCAAGGGCTGCGCCTAAAACGGCGAGAACTTTTTTCATAAGGCGGCTCCTGCTAAATAGGGCCTGAAGTCGGCACTACGATTGGTAATATACGTAGTGGAAGGGGGGTGTAAGAAGTGCGAAGCTGGATAGCGCGGACAGCTAGATCAGCGAGAAAGACCGCACCCGCTGCCAGCTATCAGGCACCCCGGTAGTATCGCAAAGGTGCAGCTCATTTGCGATAAACTCTCCCTGGAACTTGTCTCCCAGCCTGTCGATGATGTCATTCCTGACCTGCCTGGGTTGGTGGCCGTACATCAGGCTCAGGTGGGGCCTGAAGGGTGGCTCATCCGGCTGCTGGAAGAGTTCCCGGGCTTGCTGGTGAATGGCTAAGACCTCTGCGGTGGGCTCGACGCGGATATACAGGCAGCGGAAGTAGGTCTCGCTGCCAGACAGCGAAGTGAGCTGGATAGTGGGGGATTGCAGGAGGCCCGCCAGCCGGGCTGTTTGTTGTATAATCTTCTCATCCAGACCCGTCAGCGCACCCAGCAACGTGACGTGAGGTTCGAATCGCGGTGTCCCCCAGGCCTGGCTGAGCCGGGCGATGGTATATTCCAGGGAGCGATAGAGTGTGCCCCGGGGCATGAACCAGAGGGAGTAAGTCTGGCTTCTGGCGGCCTGGGTTGGGTTCAGGGCAGGTCTCTTCGCTAAGGGAGGTCAGCCGCGTGCCCGCGACCGTCGCCTGACCCAGCGCGCTAAGTTGGCCCCCAATGCCACCCCGATAAATATCCCTAACGGCACGGCGACATAGAGCCAGGTGCCTATGTCGCCGGTGGTGTTTCCACCAATCACTGCAATGAGAATCCCGACGCTGGCACCGAACATCGCGCCAATAACGATGAGGAAGTCCTGTTGTTTGCGATTTGCCATTCGAAGAGTGCGTTCGCTCAATGTAATCCCTTACAAAATGATAGTATTATTGTATTGGAGTATACATAGGGATGCGACCAAAGTCTGTGATGTGGAGCAAATCGGCAGGGCCGGGGAACCCAGCCCTTGGGTCTATAGTATAGCTTTCAACCGCTCCAGGCTCTCAGTCCAGTAGGCTTTCATGCGTTCGGTATCCGCCTCTTCGGGCAGCTTGCGATGCTGCACAATAACATTGCTCCCCTGATTCTTACTGTGGCCAAATATGGCGTCGACGTGGGTTTTTCCGTCAATCCAGGTAATACGCAGGGATTTGTTCGGGGCGGACTTGCGGATGGTTATGCCTGGATCGGGCAGCCAGCGTTTACGCGTCGCAGCATTGGTCCAGGCTTTATACAAGACCTCTACTGGTACCGCTACGGTTATCGACCGGACTATAGCGTAGCCGTCGGGGCGCAAGTTCTTCCTACGCAGGCCATGTTCCATCAAGTAGGTGCGCGCGATCGCCTGACGGTACCAGCGACGCACCTCGTAGTGCTCTGCCAGGTAGGCCACGATCTCGCCCTGTTCCATCTTGGTGGCCTCGATGCCGTCCAGGATGGCGAACCACTCGGCCCAGCCCTTAGCCGTCCTCATCCGGATGATGCGATCGCGGATGTTGGCGGAGGCGGGAGTGAAGGCTTTAGCGGTCATAATAGTATTTTCCTTATTTATGTTAATATAAGCACATGGCAGGGGTGGATGGTAGTGGTAGAATTAGGTGAGGCAGCCACGGTAATCCGTCTCGTGAGCCTCTAACTTGCCTGGAATAAGCTTCCGATTCGCAGCCGGGTGGGCTTTTATTCGCCCGACCACTAGCTTCCAAATTAACCCTTAGCTACCGTCTCCTCCGCGCCCAGCGCACTACCATAGTGGAGACGACCATGCCGACGGCCAGGAAGGGGGCGAGGGTGTTGAAGCCGTGCCGGTCGAGGATGATACCTGCGGCCACGAACACGGTGGCCCAGATAACCAGGTTCGCCAGCTCGTAGATTTGCATGGCCTGACCGCCGCTACGCAGGCGGCCCGGTCTTTGTCTGGTGTCTCTCGGAAAGCGCACCTTAACTTTCTTCGGCCATGACCGGCAGGTAATTAACGGATATCCTCATCACCGGCAATCTGCCGTACCACGTCGATGATGGCCGCCCGCAGGGCCTCGCCCTCCAGGATCTCATCGTAGCCAGCCCGACCGCCGGCACCCATGAACGAGCTGGTGGTCTTGCTCACCAGCCCCCGACCGGTATAGGCTCCGATGATTTCGGTGGTCTGCACATCGATGAGCCGTGCGTCAACGACGGCCTCTGCGGTTTGGATTTTGCTCTGATAGAATATAAAATCGCTGCCTTCGATTTTGCTGCCGTACTGCGAGACCGAGCCGGTGACGATGATGTGGGTGCCCAGATATTTGCCCACTTCCACCGCCTGCGAGGGATCGATCAGCCCCAGGTCGGCCAGGTCCAGCTGCTGGATGGCCAGGGTCAGCTGCTCCCTTTCGATGACGTTGAAGCTACCCAGCTTGACCAGCTCGCTGGAGAGGATATCGGAGGCCGAGGAGCCCAGCCGCCGACGAGCGTACTGCGTCTTATTCACAAAGTCCAGCACGCTGATGTTACGCTTTCCATCTTCGAAAGGCGGCATGCGGTAAGCTATGGAATATGTATCCCCCACTTGTTCATTACCGACCAGCACGGTCCTCGTAGAGCCGCAGCCGATGATTAATAGGGCA
>JBGVTM010000089.1 GCA_041862535.1 Candidatus Neomarinimicrobiota bacterium
GGCAACGTCTTTTCCGTCGGTTGAATATCCCGATAATAGAGGTAATCCCAGCAGGTGCCGTCGTGCGTAGCTTCCACGGCGATGGCCTTGGCCGAATCCATGCTGGAGCCGCCCCCGACACCCAGTACCACCTCGGCGCCGTGGAGCTTGGCAGCCTCGGCCCCGGCCGTGATGCACTCGGTGGTGGGATTGGGTATGATACCATTGAAATGAGCTACCTCCACCCCGGCAGCTATTAAGGAAGCCTTCACCTTTTCAAAAAGCGGCTCAAAGACCGGGTCGACCGGTACGGTCACCAATAAGCAGCGCTTCCCGTACTTGGCCACAGCTTCGCCAACTTCATCGATTCGACCGGATCCAAACCTGATCTCTGTCGGTTGGAAGTAATTGAATTCACGCATGATGTTTACTTCTCCGTTGGGATTTGGTTTATACTACAGTGCCTTAATCCCTCATTAAAGATTCTGCCGATTTGATCTCTCCTGGAATCTTGATCAGTTCACTCGGCAAAGGCGGGGTAGCGCCATTCTGTGAACAGACGAAGCTGGCGACTCGATTAGCATACTCATTAATCCTATCAAGTTGCTCACCACGTAGTAATCCAAGCGCCAGCACTGCCGCGAATGAATCCCCTGCACCCACCGTGTCCGCGACCTGTGCCCGGAAACCGGGATGGTCGGAATCCCTTCCCGGTGTGAAAAGACGGCTGCCACGTTCAGCCCGGGTGAGAGCGACTAGCCGGAGCGCATACCGCTCTGTCAACTGATGGAGTACCCTCGTTTCCGAGCCCTGAACATCACACAGTTCCGCCAGGAACGGCAGCTCCTCATCATTGAGCTTCAGAACGTCCGTCAGCTTTAACAGCGTGTCAATAATTTCTCTGTTGAAATAGGACTGTCTCAGATTGAGATCAAAGAGACGCAGGCATTCCCGCTTTGTGACCTCGAGAAACTGGCGGATCGTCTCCCGTGATACCCGTGATCGCTGGCATAGTGATCCAAAGCAGACTGCGTCCACCTCACCTGCCAATTCTTCCAAGCCTGAATTGTATGGTATGTAATCCCAGGCTACGTTCTCATGGATGGTATAGGCGGGTTTACCGACCGCATCCAGTTCAACCGTTACCGTCCCGGTAGGATGATTTTTGTCAGTAGCGACGTACCGGCGATCAAGACCCAGGTCGTCAAGCCTCGCCAGGATCTCACGACCCGGGCCGTCATCTCCCACGCAGCTGACCACAATACCATTGCCACCCAGGGCTTGGGCATGGTAGGCAAAGTTGGCCGGAGCTCCACCCAGCTGCTTGCCATTGGGCAGCACGTCCCAGAGCACCTCGCCCAGTCCAACTAGGGTATGGCGCTCCTCAACGGAATCTGTCTTTACGTGATCCCCGCTGCCATCCATGACATGTCACATATCGATCATCACCTTCAGGGTCTTGTCGCCCTGTTCGTCGATGAAGGTATAAGCGCTGGCATACTGCTCGAACGGAAAATGTCTGGTCACTAGAGGCTCGGTAATAACATTGCCACCAGCGATGAGCTCTACCGCCCGCTCGTAATCCTCGTGCTTGTACATCAGCGTACCGATCAGGTTGAGCTCTCGGTCACCGACTACAGCCATGTCCACCTGCGGCTTTTCATCAAACACGCCAACGACCACGACCGTGCCGCCCTTTCGAATACTGGTTATCGCATCGTCCAAGGCAGCCTCCACCCCCGCCGCTTCGAAGGCGATATCGAAGCCCTCATCGCCAAAAATCCGCTTCGACGCTTCCGCCATGGATTCGGTTCCGGGATTGGAGATCTCGGTAATACCGCATTGCTGTGCGATCTCCAGGCGGAAATCGCTCCGGTCGCGGATGAGCAGCTTCTCCGACCCACGGCAGCGGGCCACCTGGGCGATGAGGTTGCCGATCGGACCGGCGCCCAGTACGGCTACGCTCTTGCCGGCGAAGGCACCTGCCCGCCCGGTGGAGTGTACCGCCACCGCTGTGGGTTCCACCAGTGCTCCCTGCTCGAAGCTCATGGAGTCGGGGAAGGGAACGATTTTCTGCGGGGTGGTAAGAAACAGGTCCTGCGCGCAGCCGGGGGCCTGAAATCCTTCTACTCTCAGCACGTCACAAATGTTGTAATCCCCCCGGAGACAGGGCCCGCACTCGCCGCACACGATCTGCGGACGGGCCGTGCACTTCATCCCCGGTTGTATAGTGGTGATCCCCTCACCAACGGCTTCCACTATGGCTGAAAACTCATGTCCCTGAACCACCGGGTAGGAGGTGAAGGGATGCTTGCCATGGTTCACATGGATGTCCGAACCGCAAACGCCGATCCGCTGAATCCGCAACAGGATCTCGCCAGAACCCGGGGTCGGCTCCGGCACCTCCCGGAACTCAATCCTGCCTGGTGCGGTCATGACGGCTTGTCGCATGGTCTCCTCTCCTCTAATTCATCATTCAGTCAGGAGCTCACGTTTGTCTGACACGACTTGAGCATACCGACCTTCCATGAACTTCCCCCAATTCTCAGACAAATATTACGTCGAGATAGGAGGGCTTCCAACAGCCCAGCAACGCCGTTTCCCTTTGCCTTCCTACCGTCGGTAAAATAACTTAATCCACTGATTATTCAGACTTGAGTCCACTGGCTCGGTTGTAAGCCCGGCCTGCGGCGGGATTCAGCAACGGACTTTTGATACGCTTTGAGACGGGGAGAATAATCCCCACCTGTGCAGTAAAGTGTAGTTCGTCTCAGTATCGCAGTCCTATTTAGTAAGAGGTATACCCATGATTCGCCTAAGAATGTACAGATGTTTAGCACTTTTGATATGTCTATATCTTTTCTCGGGTTGTGGCAAGAAGAGCGATAGTGTGGCTTTCGATCCAACATCAATAACGGGTCCCTTCCGCTGGGATCGGGCCAGTGGCCAAACCATCAAACTACACCTGAATAAGCATCCTTTTACCGAATCCCTGCTGCCCATCCTGAGTGAATTTACCGGCTTGACGGGTATTGCGGTCGAGTACAGTATCTTATCCGAAGAGGAATATCGCGAAAAGATCATCATTGAACTCTCCAGCCGTTCCGGCTCGGTGGATGTCTTCATGACCGGTCCCTTTACCGCCTGGTCCTATGTACGGGCTGGCTGGCTGGAACCGCTCGATGACTATATGCATAATCCTGCCTTGACGAAAGAGGATTACGATCTGGATGATTTCTTCCCCGCCTTGCTTACGGGGAATAGATGGAATGGAAAACCGGGTTTCCGGAATTACGGCAAAGGCAGCCAATGGGCTATCCCGGTACAGGTGGAGACGTATATCCTTGCGTACCGCAAAGATTGGGCCGGGGAACTGAATCTTAGTCCGCCCAGGAATTATGAGGAGTACTATCGTTTCGCCCGGGCCATGACGCGCGAGATCGACGGTCGCCAGGTACGTGGCGTTACCGCCCGGGGAATAGGCACGTGGTCAACCATTGCCACGGGCTTTCTGACCGGGTATGCATCCTATGGCTGTCGCGATTTTGACGATCAGATGAACTGTACCATCAATACACCTGAGGCGGTTGAGTTCACGAAACTTTGGATTAAGACCATAAAGGAATGTGGTCCGTTAACCTGGACCAGTAATAGCTGGTACGATACAAAAGAACAGTTCGAATCCGGTCATTACGGCATGCTGTTGGATGTAGATTTTTTTGCAGTGGGTTATGAGAATCCAGATAAATCACGCGTGGCTGGCAAGGTGAGCTATGCGCTTGCGCCTGCCGGACCAGAGGGCACCATTCGCTCAAATATCTGGACCTGGGCCTTGGCAATCAACAAATACAGTCGGCAGAAATTAGCGAGCTGGCTTTTTATTCAGTGGGCTACCTCGAAAGAACAGCTGATCGTTGCAGCCGTTGAGGGGAATTGGAATCCGCCTCGTAAATCCGTCTGGGATGAACCAAAGGTGGCGGACATTGCCAGGCAATGGGACGACTATCGGGAAGTGGTCGCGGAAAACCTCCAGAACTATGCTCAGGTGCGCTTTACGCCCCATTCGGAGATCCCGGCTGTCGGGGATCGCTGGGCACGAGCACTACAGGAAATTTGGAGCGGCGCCGATGCACAGAAGACTCTGGATCGAGCCGCCGCCGATATTGACCAAATCATTGAAAAATCCGGCATGAAAACAGTGATCCAATAAATACACCATTACTATTAATGGCTAAACAAGAATTTGTAGAACTCAGAAAAATACGCTGGCAAGACCGGTTTCTCCCTTATTTCATTATCCTACCGGCACTGATTTTGACCATTGGCATCCTCTACCCATTTTTTCTGGCCATATTCTATAGCTTAACGGATTATCGTCTGGTTTCACCCATCCGTCATTTCATCGGTCTGGCCAACTATCTGGATCTACTTCAGGATGTCAATTTCTGGCGTTCGCTAGGGCTCACCCTCGTGTATGCCTCGCTGACAGTGATAGTAGAGGTCCCGCTGGGGCTTGGAGTAGCCATGCTACTCGATCATGAGATCAAGGGCATCCGCTTTTTCCGATTTGTTCTCATTATTCCACTCATGATGCCGCCGGTAATCGCGGCGTTGATGTGGAAAATGATTATGGCCGAAAATGGAGTGTTGAACTTCTTATTGGGATTGATCGGATCAGCACCGGTGGCATGGCTGGCTAATACCTACTCACTTCAGTCTTCGCTACCCCCGAGGGGGCCGCCGGGATGCTGGATCTCCCCGGCAAGTGGGG
>JBGVTM010000090.1 GCA_041862535.1 Candidatus Neomarinimicrobiota bacterium
CAGTGCAGTGCCCGTTCAAATTTTTCAGAGAAGATATCAGGCATACAACATTTCCAGACGAGTTTTTTGACGGGATCACTGCAGTTTCCACTCTGGAGCATATAGGGATTGAAGGAAGTTTCGGCTATGGCGAAATCGGAAATGTCATAGAAGATGCAGTTCTGAATGATATCATCAGCACTGGTGTATTTAAAGTAGATCCCTAAACCGTCCCCTGTCGGGTGCAGCTCCGGGTAACCCTGGCTCGGATCAGGATACCCGGCATCGGCAAACGTGCAGTGATCGATGTAAGCCTTCCAATCATTAGGCGCAAATTCTGGACCATAACATCTCATGGATTCCCCTTCTATCTTCCAGAAAGTGCAATTTTCCACGATCAACACGTTGCTTGTTCCGTACCGGGTACAAATACCCATTCCCGTCTTGTACCTGGGACCACCGTAAATCAGACTGTTGGTCACCTGAAGCGTGTCCAGCGTACATACACCGCCCGCACAACCCACGTCGTCCGCAAAGATCGCCATGCCGAAACCGATGAACTGGCATTGATCAACGAAGACGTTAATCGGATCGGTGGCATGGACGCTGATGCCGTAGTTGCTGTTAGCGGTGGCCGCGAGCGAATCTTCCCCCGTACTGGGGCTCGGCATATAGATCCAGGGAGTGGTGGTGTCGGTTTCGAAAATGATATTCTCGACGATCAGGTCACCACAGGCGTAGAGTGCATCGACGCTGTCAGGCACAATCCATTTCACGGTAGCACCTTCGGCTCCGCGGATGGTTATCCGGAAGTTGGGGGTCGCCACCGTATCAGTCTCGGTAAATACACCTTCGTTCAACTCCAGGATATCACCTGCGTAGATACCCCCGGCCGCTATCGTGGCGGAAATCTGGTTTTCCCCGGGATCTATAGTGATAGTTTCTTGACCCCAGACCAGTCCCACACCAGCTAAACACATTATCAACAGGCCTATTAACTTGGGCTTCATTTTACTCCTCCTTTTTTTGGTTTACTACACTGGCACTCATGCCAGGGAGAATGATCCCCAGCATTCAAGACCATATTTACCGTTGATGCTTCTTCCAGAATGCCTCACCGGTCGCATGCCTGGTTAAAAACCAAATCCAACCGAAAAGCGATGGATGGCTCCGAACGCCTTATCGGCTTCGGAATAGGCATAATCAAATTGCAAATTCAGGGTGCCAAATGCCCTGGGCGTTAAGCCGAAACCGGCTGCCAGAGCACCGGTGTCAGTATTGGTTTTGTACCCCCCACGGAGAGCCAATATGTTCCGAAACAGGTACTCACATCCCAGGTGGATTCGCTCGCCGCCATCGTACGGGCTGACGGTGGCAAATGAAACTTGCAGGCTATGATGATCCATCTGTGGGATCAGACTTAATACATTCATTGCGATGGCGACTTTATAGGTCAGTGGGAGGCTGAAGGTTTCAAACGCGTAGGTCACACCCTGTGCAAAATTCCTGAGACTCATTCCCAGCCTTAAATCCTTAAAACCAAAGTAATAGATCGTACCGAAATCGAGGGCGAAGACGCCTTCCCGGTTTTCAGATCCTGCTTCCTTATCCCAGCCTTCTTGATAACCGGTGGAGTCGTTGATGACCGGGACGATGATATCCATCTCGCCAAAATCCTCGTAGCAGTATTTCAGTTGGCCACCGACAGCGAACTTGTCCGTGATCTGGCGCGCATAGGCAATACCAGCCGCCCATTGTTGTACCCTAAAGGGCTCACCGATGTAGTAGCCTTCCGGATTGTTTTCAATATCCAGGGTTGGGATCGTTCGCTCCAGTTCGCCGTTATCATAATACACAAAACTGACGCCGAACGTGCCAACCGCACCGGTTCCATATGCTGCGGTAAAAGCATATTGATTGATGTCGGCTATCCATTGGCAATTGCTCAGGCTCAGGGCGGCGCCGTCGATCTTGGCAATCCCGGCTGGATTCCAGAAAATGGAATTAATATCATTATCCATACAGGTATAGGCGCCACCCATACCCACGGCGCGGGCACCGATATCAATCTCCAGAAAAGTCATGCTGCATTGTCCCAGCCGTTCAAATTCTTCAGGTTCCTGAGCGGAAGAGGAAAACGGGAAAACCGTTACCAGGAACACAGCCAACAGTATTCTCCCTCGCTTCATGGCTTCCTCCAGGCTTGAGAGAGCTTCCCTATTTAATAACCACAAACTTGCCAACTTTAACGTCCTTGATTTCGTTGCCGTTGAAATCCGTGCACTCATCGATCACATAGATATACATACCCGATGCGACGGTCTGATCCGTGGATGAGCGCATATCCCAATTGTATCGCGGAACGGGTAAATCCGCTCCTGATCGGTGGTAATCCCTGAAAATCAATGTGCCACTCTGAGAAAAAATTCGAATCCGACAATTGGCTGGCAATCCCAGAAACATCAGCCGATTCTCCGGCCAGCCCGCACCCACTGGAGACTGCTCCCAGGACTTGACATTATATGGATTGGGAATCACATGGACTTCGTCCAGCGTGAAACGCTCCCTCTCATAGGGTTGACACGAACCATAGGTGTAGTCGGTGGTTTTGGGGTAGGTTCGACCGATGAAATGGCTGCTCTCCAATCCATCCGGACCTACGGCGGTGACAAAATACCAATAGTTGAAAACCGGATAAGTGTTCCGGTCTATCCAAACGGTGGAATCGATCTCGGTCGAAAATTCGACCCCCTCTCCGGGATCTTTACCGCCTGCCTGGTAGACCAAAGAATAGACCGGCTCTTTGCTGGGTACGGCAAGATCGAAAGCCCCTCGTGACCGGCGATAGACCCGGTAAGCATCAGCCCCTTCCACCAGAGACCACTCCACGCGACAGCCACCGACGATCGGCCTCAGGACCAATCTATCCGGCCAGGCCGGCGCGACACCCAACTCGGTGCTCAGATACTTGAGCATGCCTGTGAGATCGCCCCCTCGGGCCACAAATGCTTGATCAAACAGATCTCTTACCAGGCTGATCTTGGCAAACAGAGAATCACGGCCGCTGCGGAGAATCCGGTTCTTTTCGCCCTTGGTAATCAGTCCATCTTTATACTGGGCACCAACATCAATGGCCTGTTCCCAGCTAATCGTACCGGCAGCATAGCACAGGATAATCCGGACACTGTCTCCCAGGTCAAAATTGTAGGGTCCGAATCCCAGGGTGCCCATCTGGTTGAACCTGTTTTCAATTTCAGCGTGGGGGGTACCGTGATACCAGAAGGACGCGTCATCGGAAGGATAACCAGCATTTATCCACCCCTCCCAATCGAATGGCCGAGGAGAATCGGGCCCCTCATCCAGTTTTTTATAGATGTCCTCAAAGGACAGGTTTCTGCCCATTGTTAGCGCATTATCAGAGAAAGTGCCGCCAGACGAGACATAGAAACGATACGGCTGGTCAGGATCATTGGAATGATCGTCCGGCGACTGGTCGGCATGGAGCACAGCCATACCGGGGTACTGAGAAGCAGTGAAGAGCCCAGATGACTTTATCAAAGGATCACCCTCATCATCTTCCGCCTGATGAAAAGCACTGGCATCACTATCCCAGCCGTACAGAATCCTGAGATTTTCTCCATTCACTGTGTGCACATAATCCACCCATTCATCGGTGCCTTCCTTCCATCCCCCGGAATTAGGCACCACACGTTCATTTTCGGTTCCTCCGGACATGACCGGCCGAAACTTTATGCCGACATAACAGTCATTGATGGGAGCGCTGTACGTAATTTCCTCTCCGCCATCGTAGCTGCCCGTCTGCCCGGTGTACTTAAACACATATTCCACAATCACAAATTCGGCGTTATCAAAGACATAGGCCTGCTCGGTTACGGTCATGCCTAGATATGTGTTACATACGGCAAGGCCCATTTGGGCAGTAGGCATATCGGGCGGACCATCGATGTCTTTGCCCTCCTGCCAGTCACTTAGAGAGAGATCTTCCCCATCGACAATCCTCACTGGTGGCCGATACTTCCAGTATCTTCTGGCACCGCCATTCACCGGAACAGTGGTGTGGGCGATATCAGTGGTATACCACGCCGTCGCGTCGGCCACCACATAGGGAAGCAAGGTATCCCGGAGGGTCCACTCAATCGGTTTGGCCGTCTCGTTGGGATAGTACGCCTTGGCCTGGAAGTTAGGAGCAGCGATAATGATGCCACCGCCATCCGCGCAGTCGGGTTCTATGTACCGGTAGTTGAGTGAATATACCTCATATTCCCGTGGATAGGCCAGTCGGACACCCTTATCGGCGAAGGCACTGGCAACGCTCAGCTGAAGCCGACCCGTACCGATAGCCAGCTTGTGAGTCTGTCCATAGACCACAGATATAGTGAGCGCAAGAATAATCCAACTCAGACGGCAGCAAAGCAGCCGAGTGCTTCGTTCAGTCATTGTTTTTACCCATAGTACCAGGAGAACATGTTGCCTGTTGATTAAAGGAATAAAGAATGGTGGAGTAACACGTTTAACCTCGGTGCGGTTATCCTCATCTAAGTTCAAACCTGATCCCCGCCCAGATCTGCCGGGGATTCAGATGCAGAAACCAGGGCGCGCCGTTGAAAGGCAGGTCGGTAGTGGGATAATTGCCAATGGCTTTTTCCGCCAGCTCCGGATACTCGCCCGGCTGACCGCCCACCTCTTCCAAGGCGGCCATATATTCCCGAAGCTGGGCGGTTTTCTCATTGAAAGCGCCCCGCCACATGTTTTTGGTATTGAAAAGATTATATACTTCGAGATAAAAAACGGGCCGGATGAATTCCCCGATGTGAAACCGCTTGGTAAAGGCCAGATTGACGGCCCGGTGGGGCGCCCAGCGTTCATTGTTTCGAGGTGTGTAGGGATCGGTGAGG
>JBGVTM010000091.1 GCA_041862535.1 Candidatus Neomarinimicrobiota bacterium
CATGAAGATCATCAGGAAGGCCATGATGAGGGTTACGCCGCCGCGAATCTCGATAAAAAAGCCTTTGGCACCCAAGGCGTAAATAAGGGCCACGATGATCATCGTACCGCTGATGTCCAGGTTTGACGCCATCCCGGAAGATCCCAAGACCCACCAGGGCAGGTTACGGTTGCCGAGGAAGTAGGCGTCGATCCCTTTCGCAGCCTTCCTCCGTAAGAATAAACCGACGAATACGATGGCCGATAAATAAAGGGCGATGATGGCAAAGTCAATCAGTTGCATATATGCTCCTTGTCTACTTCGAGAGACGTGACGCCACTAGCAAGCCCTGACGTGGGATAGCCTATTTCCTGAAAAGTACAAATGACCTTGGCCCCATAACCTGCCCACCATCGTTGGCGTGCGATAGCTCACCAACCGTAAAGAGCACTTCCCACTGGCTGGCATCGGCCAGTTCGAGGTCCTGGGGCTCGTCCGAATTATTTACTACAGCGACGAGAGCTTCCTCGTCGTTCCAGCGTGTAAAGCCAAACAGTTCCCGTTCATCATCAACCAGGATGGTCTGGTAGCTGCCCCGTCGCAGTGCTGAGTGTTTGCGCCGCAAGGCAATGGCAGAGCGGTAGAAGGCCAGTAAGTCATGGTCCGGAGCGACGGTATCCCGGGAACGTTCCCATCCTAAGGGATGTTCGGTTTCGTCCTCATAGATGATGTCATCCCACAGCATGGGTTTGCGGCAGCCCGGGTCATCCTCGCCCCACATTCCCACTTCATCACCATAGTAAATCATGGGCGCTCCGACGCAGGTCACCTGCAAGGCCACCATCAGTTTCTGCAGGTGCCTTTCTTTTTCCGTTGGTTTGCGGATATCATACCGCCCTGGATGCTGGTCAGGCCGGGCATGACGGTCATAGTTACGGTCGGGATTGTTAAGCATCGAGACCATTCGGTCAGTATCGTGGCTGTCGATCAGGTTCTGCAGCCTAAGGGAGGTATCAAAACCATAAGCCTTTCTGGCTTCCGCTAGCTGCTCATCAAAGGCGGAAGGCAGCAGCTTTCGCTCCTGACCACCGACGAAAGGCACTACGGCCATAGCGAACGGGTAGTTCATGGAAGACGTGAACAGATTTTCCCGAAGCAGACGGGGCTTGATACCCCAGATTTCGGCCGTAGTGAAGACATTGGGGTTAATCCGGCGCACGTGGACGTGCCATTCTTTCCACCACCTGGTGCCCATGTCTTCAACCACGTCGAGGCGCCAACCATCAACGCCGTCGGAGGGGTCCCCGTCACCATTGGGGTCCATCCAGCGGGCTACAGAATCAAATATATACTGCTTGGGGCCATCAACCATGGTCCCGTGCTCTTCGCGGATCTCCGGAAGCGTTTTTATACCCCACCATCCATGGTAGTCAAATTCATTTTCCGGTGTGTTGGGATCGTCCCACGCGGTGATTTCGAACCAGTCCGCGTAGGGTGAACGTTGCTGGTTCTCCATCACATCCTTGAAGGCGAAGTGACTGCGCCCGACATGGTTGAACACTCCATCAATAATCACATGCATGTTGCGGGCATGGGCTTCTGCCAGCAGCTTAAGGAAAAGTCTGTCCGCCTTGGTCCAGACCCAGGAGCTGGGATGCTCGGTTTCCTGAGCCTGCTCGACAAGGGCTTTATCACCGCCCGGATCAGGTCCGAATTGGTAATCGATGTGATGGTACGTGTTGCCATCGTATTTATGATGGGAGTCGGCGTCGAAAATGGGATTGAGATACAGCGCGTTCACGCCCAATCCGGCCAGGTAATCCAGCTTATCTATAATACCCTGCAAATCGCCCCCATATCTGCGATTCAGGTGCATCCAGTAGAAGTCATCCGGTCGTAGATTTTGCTCCCATGGCTGGCGGTGGTAAAAATCAGACCCCCAGGGATGCACCCGCCAGCCCGGTATGGCTTCAGGGCTGTCAAGGGGCCTAGTGGGATCATTGCCCGGATCACCGTTGCGAAACCTCTCAGGAAAAATCTGGTACCAAACGGCATCTGCCGCCCACTCTGGCGCTGCTGTCGGGTGGCGCCGAATGGTTTGACAGCTGACACATATACAGACTACAAGCAGGAATCCCACGAAGCCTGACTTTCGAAAGGATGGATATTTTCGCACGGGTACACCTTTTGACATTTGTGGTGATGAGGGATGGATAAGTTTCTGACGCATCAGGGCAAAGTCCATATATTATTACCGCTGACTGCGGCTCCTCCAGAAGAGGGTATGAGGCAACTTATAGCATGGGGGATTGGAAAACGGTGAAGGAGCAGCACAGGCAGTACCGGTTTCAATTGCGGAGGGTCACTGGATTCATTATCTTTGAGCGTCACTCTATTAAGAGTTACTACCCTTAGGTTTACCGCAAATATAGTCATGGGGTAGCCTTAATTGAAACTCTCTTGGCACAGGAATTTTCAGCCGGCATTCATCCTTGCGGTTATGGCGCTTTGCTATAGCGCGTGCAGTCGGGGGAGCCCTGATCCGGCGGTCGTGGTCGTCAACGGCGAGGCCGTTCGACTGGGCCAGTTCACCGAGAAGTATGAAAGTTTCCTCATGACAACATCCATCCCTGACAATCTGCGTTCGCGACACATATTTACCGATGCCCTCATTGATGAGGTCTTGTTCCTGGCATGGGCTGATTCCACCGGTCTCCTGAACAGTGCCAGGCATCAGCAAGAGCTGCGCGCTATTGATGAACAGCTACTTCTCAACCGGCTCTATCAAGAGCAAATCAGAGATAAGATTACCATTTCAGATCAATTATTTCGGGAAACTTACCGGTGGTCTAAAAGCGACCTCCATACCCGGCACCTATTTGCCAAGGATCGGCAGACGGCTGAGAACCTGTACCAGCGCCTGCTCGTGGGTGAAAAATGGGAGGACCTCGCCCGGGAAGCCTTCCGCGATCCCGTGCTGGCGGGTAATGGCGGTGATTTAGGATTCAGGCGCCTCGGTGATCTGGATCCGGCTTATGAAGTGGCGGCCTATCAACTGGCTGACGGTGAGATTTCACCTCCAGTGATGACCAGAACGGGGTATAGCATCATACAGGTCCTTGAGAGGGAATATGATCCCTTTCTTATTGAGGAAGAGTTCCAGGTTCAGAAAGCCAAGCTGCGGCGGATCATCATGTCATACTTGAAACGTCCCAGCGTCAGAGCCTATACGGATTCGGTGCTTGCCTCCCTTAACATCCAATTTCATCCGGAGGAACTGGGGCGGTTAATCGATCAGCTGGACCTCTTGACGACAGCGGCAGATGACTACCAGGTGAAGAGCTTGAATGCGCTGGTGGTAGAATTCGGTGAGCCGCGAGAGTCCTGGACCATCGGCCAGGCCCTGGACCGGCTAAGATACCTTTCACCCGGATATCAGCAGCAAATTGACGCGGAAGAGAATCTTAAAAGAGCTATTGCCGGCCTCATTGTCCAGGATCGATTACTGGCTGAGGCGCGGGCGCACAACTATGAGTCTGAGCCGGAGTTCCAGCAGGCTTCCCAACAGGCGAAGAAGAGCTATACGATCGTCCAGGTCCTGAAATACATCATTGATCATGCCCGGTTGAGCGAGGATGAACTCAGGAATTATTATGATCTGAATTCTGCCGAGCTAGCATCTGAGCCAAAATATGAAATCATGGAGCTTGTTCTGGCCGATCCCGATACGGCGGCGTTGATTCATCAATTACTCCAAGGCGGTTACAGGTTTGAAGAGCTGGCCCAGCGCTACTCCCTCAGGAAAGAGACGGCTGAGCGCGGCGGCTATCTGGGTTGGGGTACCATTGATCAGTTTGGAGGCCTCAAATCCGTACTCAGGGAAGCCGAGATTGGTGCTCTACTCGGCCCAATTAATCTTGGCGGAATGGATATTATAGTGAAGGTTCTTGATATCCAGCCATCGGCCGCACTTACACTTGAGGAGGCACGTCCGATAATCGAACATCGTCTTGCAACCCAGACCCGCCGGCAAGCCTATGAAAGCTTCCGTCACCAACTGCGGGAGAAAGCCGCGATACGGATCGACTCGACAGGCATACGAGAATTTGCTATAGTAGGGGAGAGTACATGAATACACATCTGCGCTTAATTATACCATTTCTAGCAGTCAGCATTGTTTCGATTTCTTTTGCCGGCACTACCGGTAAAGTGGCCGGGGTGGTAAAGGATCGGGAAACCGGCGAGCCGCTCATCGGTGCGAACGTGATCATCGATGGTACCACACTTGGAGCTGCCACCGATGTGTCCGGCAACTTTGTCATCCTCAATGTCCCTCCGGGTACCTATAACGTCCGCGCCATGATGATTGGCTACCAGACGATGGTAGCTCAAGGCATCATTGTCAGCATCGACCTCACCACGACGGTCGATTTTGAGCTTGGCGTGGAGGTGATAGGCGTTGAAGAAGTAACGGTCATCGCCGAACGGCCGGTGGTGGTCATGGACCTGACTTCTTCGGAGGCCCGTGTTTCCAGTGAACAACTGGAAGCCATGCCGGTCACGGAAATCTGGGATGTGCTGGCATTACAGAGCGGTGTAACGCAAGATGCTGGTGGAGGGATCCACATCCGGGGCGGTAGAAGCAGTGAAGTAGCCTATTGGGTTGACGGTATTTCCGTGACGGATGTTTATGATGGCGGTCTAGCGGTGGGGATCGACAACCATGCCATTAAGGAATTGCAGGTTATCAGTGGCACGTTCAATGCGGAATACGGTCAGGCCATGTCGGGGATCATCAACATGGTCACGAAAGATGGGGGAGACGATTATTCGGTTTCATTTACCGGATATGTAGGTGACTATTACAGCAAGGATAAGATTTATCGAGGAATTGACAAGCTGAACTTTGGCGACCCCGGTAATACTCCAGAGGCGGCTCGGATAGCGGATAGGTTGCCAGCCCTGGGTCAGCTAGGCAAGAAGCTGGACCTCCAGGCCAGTCTCAGCGGCCCGGTACCGCTCCTGAAAGGGCTGGCAACTTTCTATACCACCACCCGCTATTATCGCGATAACGGCTACCTGAATGCCCTGAATGTTTTTGACATGTATGAGGATACATTATTTGCCGTGTGGGAGAAGCCTAAAGATGACGGCGTATCCTACGAGGAGGTCGATCTTGTCGGCTACGGAGTCTACGGACTCTGGGCGGAAATTGTCCCTCTGGCGTGGCGAGAGAAAGTCACCTCCAACAGCAAACTGACCTTACGCCTCACGGACCGGCTCAAGCTGCGATTGAGTCTGCTTACAAGTGATGAGGTCTACCAGGACTGGAACCACAATCGCCAGCTGGTGCCCGATGCGGAACCATTCAAGTTTAATCAGGGACAGGACTTGAGTTTAGGAATTACCCACTCTCTGTCTGCGCGGACGTTTTATGAGCTGCGTCTATCGCAGTTCTATAAAGCGTTTCAGGAGTACCGCTTTGCCGATCCAGAAGACACCAGCTACATAGATTCCAATTTTTACTTCCATACCTTTATCGATGAGCGGCTCATCCCACAATTTTCTTTTGATACCTGGGGCATTTCGTTCCATCGGTTTAACCGGCAAAGCATCACCAATGTAGCCAAACTTGATCTGACCTCTCAAATCAATCGAACTCACCAGTTGAAGTTCGGGACCGAATATCGGCTGCATAACCTCACTCTGGATGATTATGATCTAACCGATGAGGACGTGACTGATACAGTGTTTACTATCAAGATTCCTGAAAAATCAGTGGCGAGCTTTAACCGTAGGTCCTATGACGTAGCCCCTCGGGAGCTATTCCTATACCTCCAGGACAAGATCGAGTATGAGAGTGTTATCATTAATGTGGGCCTGCGGTGGGATCACTATGATGCGAATGGATTTGAACCAACCAATGCAGCTGAGCCGTATATAGGGAATCCCAGATATGCGCCCCTCGATAGTCTGACAATTGAGCAACGGGAGAATATCGACTGGACGCCCTTCGCGGAGATTTATGACGATTCGACCTTGATTGGTGCTACCGGCTGGTGGTCGAAGACCAAGCCAAGGCAGCAGCTCAGTCCAAGATTTGGCATCGCCTATCCGATCAGCGATCAGGGTGTCATTCACTTTTCCTTCGGCCATTTCTTCCAGATTCCCACCTTCAATCGGCTATTCGATAATCCCGGGTATAAAATTCCTGAGACGACCGGAAGACACGGTATCTTTCCCAACCCGGCATTGAAGCCCCAGAAGACGGTGATGTACGAGTTGGGACTGCGTCAGGGATTTGGATATGATTGGAGCATCGATATTACCAGCTTTTATCGCGATGTGCGGAACTGGGTATCATCCGGCATACCTATTGAGCTCGGTCCGCAGAAGGTTGGTTCATACTACACCTACGTTAACAAGGATTATGAAAACGTTCGGGGCGTGACCATCAACCTCGATAAACGTTATAGCCGTATGTATGCAGTTAACCTGAGTTACACTTTCCAGGTGGCGGAGGGATCCAACTCGGACCCCGATGATGAGTTTGGAGCTATAACAGCAGGTGAAGAGCCGGTCCGCTCCATTATCCCCGTGGAATGGGATCAGCGTCACACTCTCAACGCAACTCTCTATGTGGGGACAGAACGATGGGGTGCGACGCTATTGGGACATTTCGGCTCCGGTTATCCTTATACGCCATCATTCATCATGGGTTCGCTCCTGGGACGCGATGTCTCCGTGGCTCTCGTCGAGAACAGTCGCCGGAAACCGGTGACTTACTCCTTCGATCTCAAGTTATTCTATAACCTACCTATCCGCGTCGCTCAGGCGCAGCTGTTTGTGAACGTCTACAATCTGTTTGATCGCCGGAATGCGCAGACGGTTTTCGGTGATACCGGTAAAGCGAATCGATCGCTTGAAGAACTATTAGCTCGCCAGACGGGACGGGAAATAGAACTCTATCGCCCCAATACTCTTACAGCTTTCTTTACTCGTCCTGATTGGTATTCACCACCCCGACAAATTCAAATAGGATTGAATGTTAGCCTGTAAAATGAACAGTAAGATTATCGCCTTTATTATCCCTCTCCTGGTCCTATCAGGGACGCTCACTGGTCAGCATGTGCCCAGCGATGAGCGCGGCGATCCCAACTTTCGCCGGCAGACGGACATCGACGGCAACAAGGTACGGACCTCGATCTTCAATTTCGGACTTACCGGCCGCACCGGTGCCTTGCCTGGCGAGATTCCCTACGAGTGGCCGATCAATACGGGCAAGCATTATATCGCCCTGACCGCGCTGTTCGTTGGAAGCGAGGTGATCACCGAGTCCGGCGAAGTGAAGCCGATGGTTACCGTGCCTTTAGGACGGGAAGATGACGCCGGCAACTCGATGAAATTTGAGCCGGTGCCTGAGTATCTGAACCTGGACTCGGATCGAATCGCCAAGAGTGATGAGCCGGAGACCTGGCCGGAGGTCTGGCCGGACAAGATGACCGACGAGCAGGACCCGGGTTGGCCGGGCTCCTGGAATGGCTTCTTCGGCAAGAACCAGTTCAACGCCGACCAGGAGATTTATTTCAAAATCTCCGATGACCGGAATTTCCTTAAAGGCTTCACATATTATCCTGACGCGACCGATTCGAGCCGGAGGGGAGCCGGAATCCTGTCGGGCGTGCGCGTCATGGAGTGGTCTCAGATTCTGGTGGAAGATGTCGTCTTCATTCTTTACGAGATCAAGAATGACGGCACCAAAGACCTGCAGAATGTCTCCTTCTCACTCTGGTTAGCCGATCTGGTTGGCGGTGACGGCGACAGCGGCGATGACACCCCGGACTTTGACTTGATCTACGATATTGCCTGGAGCAAGGATAATGATGGTATCGGAAATGAAGCTTTCGGCTCCGATCCGGTGGGCGTTGCCGCATCCGCCTACCTGGAAACGCCAGGGAACGCCATTGACCGTATCGACAATGACGGCGACGGTGAGCCCAGCGACAAAAAGGTTACCGAAGCCATGGTCGAATCGGAACTCTACTTCGACGGATTAGATGATAATTACAACGGCCTGATTGATGAGAACGAAGCTCACATCCCCTTCGCCGACCAGGAAGGTGTTACCTACGCCAACCGCATGGATGATAACGGGAATGCTGAGTCCGGCAGTCCGGTTGTCACGTCGGAGATGGTCACGGCGGCAGCAAGCGACGTGGCCGGAGCCCACAATCAATTTCAATGGCGCCGGTGGCCGCCCTCACCGGAATCCGACGCCTTCCAGAAAGGCCAGATCCACCTGATCATGGTGGAAGAGACCGATATCGGCAAGGCCTTCGCCGACGGCCTCGATAACGATGAGAGCGAGGAATATCCCATTGGCCAAGGAGCCGATGTGGGAGGGCCACGGGTGACGCAGGCGATGATCGATGCTGCCGCCCAGGACAATCCCTACCACCGCTACCGGGTGCCCGGGACAGGCATCATCCTGTATGATCTTGACTCAAGTGACGTTGGCCTGCGCTATGCCGACGGTATTGACAATGATGGCGACGGGGCGGTCGATGAAGGCATCGATGACGGTATTGACGAGATGGTGGACGAATCCAGGGAGGACTATATCGATAACGACTTCGATTGGAATCCTTTCCAGGACGATGTAGGGCTCGATGGTGACGAAGACAGTCCTGATATTGGCCAGAATAATGCCCGGCCCACTTCCGGTACGGGAACGACTCTTCCCGGCGAGCCCAACATTGACAAGACCGATGTTTCGGAGTCGGATCAGATGGGGTTGACTTCAGTGACCTATGACGCGGCCGGAACCATTCCTACGCGCCAGGATCGAACCCTGTGGATCTCCTATATGATGCCGGGTATCTTCAAGTTGCCACCTCCAGGAGGACTGACCGGTGATTTTGACCTGTTCGTGACCTCGGCGTTTTTTCCCATTGCCGCCGGAGAGACCAATCGCATCTCCATGGCCGTCTGCCTGGGTGAGGATGAAGCCGATGCTCAGCGCAATAAAGACGTCGCTCAAAAGACCTACGACGAAGACTATCAGTTTGCGAAACAACCGATACCGCCGCACGTGAAGGGCATCGCCGGCGACGGGAAGGTCACGCTCATCTGGGATGACGTGGCGGAAGGGTCCTTCGATTCCTATATGTATGGCATAGGCTCACCCGGATATGATTTCGAGGGCTATAAGATCTATCGGGCGACCGACCCGGCGTTTGAGGATGCTCTGGACATCACTGACGCCCAGGGAAACCTGACCTTCTATACGCCGATTGTCCAGTATGACGCCATCGATGGCATCGAAGGCTACCATGAAGTCGCTGTCAATGGGGTGCATTACTGGCTCGGGTCTGAGACCGGGCTGTTGCACAGCTATATCGATGAGGATGTGATCAATGGTCAGACCTACTACTATGCCGTCGTGTCTTACGACTTCGGCGGCGACTTGACCAATTTGATTCCGCCTACGGAATCCAACAAACGATTAGTCGTAAGTAGTCTTACCGGTGAGATCAGGAAAGGGCCGAATGTGGTGATCGTCACCCCGAATCCAGCAGCCGCCGGCTACGTCGAAGCCGACCTGGATACGCTGATCCTGGTTGAGGGTACCACCAGCAGTCGGATTACCTACGAGATCGTTGACCATTTCGAGGTCAAAGATCGCCACACTTATCGTGTGACCTTCGAGGACACCCTCAAGCCTAAAATCAAACCCAACGATCAGGATACTCTCACCACCAAGCATTACACTCTTGTGGATGTCACCAATTCGCTCAATCCGGATACGCTCATTGCCGCCAATCGACACCTGGAAAGCGACTATGAACAGCCCATTATTGACGGCTTTCGTCTGACTTTCTATAATGAGAGTTTCGTCATGATCAGCTGGGAGAAATCGCACTGGCAGAGCCAAAGGTCCGAACGCGACAGCCTGTGGCAATATGTGCTGGAGATCTATGGGGATCTCGCCAGACAGGGGGTTCGCGTACCGGCGGATTACCGCATTGAATTCAAGGAACCGGGGGCAAGTACATCCACAGAGTTCGAGCAAGTCTTTCCCGTTATCGGTACCAAGATCCTGCCCAGCATAGCCACCAACTTCGTGGTTAAAAAACGGGTAGGCGTCACTGGTGTTGACGAGGCTGACTGGGCCGTCATTCCGTATGGGTTCGGGGACATTTCCGGCGGAGATAGTATCCTGAATGCCGATGCGAGAGAAAATGATTACGTGATCTTCCTGGATGATACCAGCAAAGGCCCTCTGGGACCGACCTGGGTATTTAAGCTGAAATATCCCAAGCTAACTGAGCGCTATATTTATCAACCCACTGCTGGAGATACTGTCTTTCTGATACTCAACAAGCCGTTCCTGTCCAACGACGTATTAGAATTCACCACCCTTGCTTCTCATATTGACACAACACAAGCAAAGGACGTTCTGAAAGCTATCACTGTGGTTCCCAATCCATATCGGGTTGCCGTAGCGTGGGAGCCCAGAAATCCATATACCACCGGCCGGGGTCCCAGAGCCATTCACTTCCGGCACCTGCCAGCGATATGTACGATCCGGATATTTACGGTGTCCGGCGAGCTGGTGAAAGTCATCGAGCATGATGATGTAATCTCCAATGGCACGGCGATCTGGGACCTGCTTACCAAGGATAATCTCGCCGCTTCCTACGGTGTTTATGTGTACCACGTGGATGCGCCAGGCATCGGGCAGCATATCGGCAAATTCGCCATTATTAAATAGAGGATCAAAATGGGCCGCTTTACCAGAGTCTTCCTTATCATTGCTCTTCTAGGAGGTAGTATTAGCCGTGGAGCAGACGTAACGAAAGTCGGGACCACGGCAGCCAAGTTTCTGGCCATTGGGGCCGGTTCACGGGCCGTTTCCATGGGCGGAGCGTTTGTGGCCACCGCCGATGACGCCACGGCTATGTACTGGAATGTCAGCGGCCTAGCCCAGCTGAGCCAGCCGGAGCTGTTGGTGAACTATACCCGCTGGTTCGCTGACATCGTCTATGCTTACCTCGGCTTTGTCTACCCGTTAGGTCGGCTAGGCACTGTCGGGTTCAATGTCGTCTCCATGAGCATGGAGGAGATGCGAGTGACTGCTTACGGTGTCGAGGGCGACTTCACCGGTGAGACCTTCCGTGCCGGCAGCTATGCTATCGGGCTGTCCTATGCCCGCCAGATCACGGATCGCTTCGCCCTCGGTGGCAACGT